>DULL01000072.1 GCA_012840395.1 Clostridiaceae bacterium
TTATGCCTTAGTTCAGCTTTATTTCTATTCTTACAGAGCTCTTTATCAAGCCTTACCAAGAACTCTGCCATGAGCATTTTAGCCACTTCGCAGCCTATTTCAAAAAAACTTCTCTCAATCTCCTTGAATGTTACCTTATTTACCGATAAACTATTCATATCACGATCCCTTTCGTTTGGTTTCTTGTCAATTCTCAAACTACAGGAAAATCGTGATTATGGGAAGACCTATTTTAGGTTCTTCCCATATTTTTATTTAATTTGCCTACGATAATTTTACTCTAAGATCAATACTATCTCAATTAATGTTTTGGTAATCAAATTCATATACCATGTTAAGGTTATGAACTCCGAACAACGTAGGTTCAGTTTAGTTTCAGTATCATAGATTAGAAAATAGGGAGCTCGCCCATCCGTATCAGTCACCTCTATCACTACCTGAAGAGCGCCAACCATTCCGGTGCCTGCGACAACCTCGTCCGCACCCGTTGCCTAATCCATCGCAAAGACGGTATTCCCCGCCTTCAATCAAAAGAACCTTGCCGTTCACCAGAGACTCGGCCAGTTTCTTTCTTGCTTCGACATAAATACCTTGGACAGTAGTTCGTGCAACATTCATCTGTTTTGAGCATTCCTCCTGTGTGAATCCCTCTAAGTCTATGAGTCTTATGGCTTCATACTCATCAACGGTCATTTTTATATAATTCTTTTCACCTAAATTTGCATCAAGAGGCCCAAACATGCTTCTTTCGGGTAAACAGCATATTTTTCTCCATTTCATCGGTCTTGGCATAATCTTATCGCCTCATTTCCAAAACATTTACAACCGGAACGTCCTCCGGTTACGTCTAATGACCATTATAGGTTCTCTAATTGCTTATCAATAGCTTCCAGACGCTTCTCTAATATAGTTTTTTGATTCTGAAGCAATTCTTTTTGTGTTTTTGGAATTACTCCATCAATTGTAAAACATCTGCCAAACCATCTTCCAAAACCACGTCTGCAAGCAAGTCCCAGACCTAATCCGAGACCACGACCAGTGCCATATCTTGCTGCATTAGCACCAGCACAAAATCCAAAACCTCTACCGGTCATTGGTCCAGCACCTATTGGGCCAGTTCCATTGCTTCCAGGCATACCGTTCACCTCCTAATAGTTTATGACATATGTCATTTATATTTTTTATTATGCCCTATTTTTGACATATGTCAATAACTGTTTTTAATTTTATTAAATGTTCCATTATCATAGCATGATAGTGGATTTTAACTATATCATCCTGAACTCTGGATATGATGCTAGATACATTTACTGGCGGGTCAGCCTTTTAGGCGGCAAATCTATCACTGCTATCAATCCAAAATTTTCCCAAACGCCTATGCTGGAGAATGAACATGAATTGCCTGTATGTCCTGCCGGACATACTTACTATTACAATTCAGGAAAGAACTATCCTAAAGAAGAGCACGCATCGAATCTTAATTTCTTATACGATCCTAAATAATGGATTTAAGTCCTCTTTATTCCGGGGTACTAAAAACTCTTTGTAAAATCTGCCTTGGTTTGCATGACCCAACATGCAAAAACCCGGCTGTCATCTGCATGACAAAATAATAGAAGGGTATCATAACTACCTATCTTTTTATTAAAGACGTATGCAGTTGCAACAACTGCGATAATATTAAAGCTCTATAAATTACAAGTAGGATCTATAGTAAATTCACTTCCCAGTCTTGAAAATGCTATAATGTCCTCTTTTAACTTTTCAGAGCACGTATAAATTTTAAATATCAGGCATTTCTCATTAATCCTCAATAATCTATTTGAGTGGAATGAATGAATATATTATAACACCTGCCACTCCAGCTCCAGCAATTGTAAGTATCGGATGCAATTTAAATTTTATCAGTACTATCAGCGAAGCCACCAAAATAGCTATGCCCCCAAAATCAAAAAAGCTTGCAGGTTTGTTGAAAGCATAATTAAAAACTTCTATAGAAAAATTCTCTTTAAAAATAGCAGTTTTTGCTACAAAAAACGCTGCAGCTGCAATTAAGCCGGTAATAACCGGTCTAACACCATAAAAAACCAAGATGTTTACAGGTTTCTTTTGGATCTTGAAGAAAAAGCTTGAAACAATAAGAATTAGTAGTATTGATGGCAATGAAACACCTATAGTTGCAAATATACTTCCGAATAGTCCTGCTGTTTTATATCCTACAAATGTTGCCGAATTTATAGCAATAGGCCCTGGGGTCATTTCAGCTATGGCAATAATGTCTGCAAACTCAGAAGCCTTTAACCATCCGTTCATTTCGATTTCCTTTTGTATCAATGGGATCATGGCATATCCGCCACCAAAACTGAATAGTCCAATCTTAAAAAAAGAAAAAAGCAATTTAAGATATATCATTATTTAACCTCTTTTCCTAAAATTTCTTTCACTTTTTCAGGCCAAAACCAGTAAACCGCTAGACCGAAAACAGCTCCTCCTATTATTGCAAATATTGCATGGATACTAAATCCAATGACCAGCGCAAATCCAACAAAAGCAATTATTAAACCTACTTTATCCTTTATGGCAGTTTTACCTACTTTATAAGTAGCTAAAATAATAAGGGCGACAACTGCCGGCCTGATTCCGGCAAAGGCAGCTTTTACAATTAGATTATCACCGAATTTACTGAAAAAGGCCGCAATTATAGCAATAATTAGGAATGAAGGCATTATCACTCCAAGTGCCGCTGCTACAGCTCCTTTTCTTCCGAAAATTTTAAACCCGATAAAAGTCGCCGAATTTATTGCAATAGCACCAGGAATTGATTCAGATACAGCAATAATATCTGTAATCTCTTCTCGTTCAATCCACCTCTTTTTTTCTACTGTTTCCTTCTCTATTAATGGTATCATGGCATACCCTCCGCCAAAAGTAAAAAGGCCGATTTTAAAAAAAGTAATAAAAATATCCTTAAGCCGCTTTATATCGCTTGAAATCATTTATTTATACCCCCGTCAGATTATGTTGATAAGACTTTTTCAATCATTAAAGCTGCTGCACCGACAGCAATAGCATTTTCCTGAAAAAATCCTCCTCGGCTGAACTGTATAATATTCTCACCTTTCAAATAGTATTTTTTTAAAGCTACACCCTTACATGTATCAAATAGAAGTTTGCTATGCTTAATAAGTGATCCGCTTAAAATTATTAGTTCTGGATTTAGCAGGTTTATGTAATTTGCCAGTCCAACACCTAATATAGTACCTGCACTAATAATCACTTCTTTTGCTAGCTGGTCACCGCTCTTAGCTGCCCTGCATATATCAATATAATTTATCTCTTCAGGTACTCTCCTTATATTGGTTATACGGCCCTTTTTCAGCTCAGATGCAAATTTCTTTACTATGGAAGGAATAGACGAATAACATTCAATGCATCCATAATTACCGCAATTACAAAAATCACCGTCTACATCTATTACCATATGGCCGAAAGCATCTTCAGCATCATTTATAGTTCTGACAATCATTCCGGATGAAATTGCACCTGTTCTTATACCAACCCCACAGTTGATATATACAATATTATTTAAACCTTTCCCTGCTCCATAAGTATATTCAGCCCAAACGGCTGCGTTTGGACCGTTATCAATTGTTACTGGCAGTTTAGTAATATCTTCCACCATATCTTTTAGGTGAACATCATTCCAACCTGTAGCTGAAAAACTTCTTGGATTAAGCATTTTCCCTTTTATTCTGTCTAAAGGTCCAACTGTACCTATTCCTATACCTATTGTCGAATCTTTGCTAATCGACAACTTCCTTGAAGCATCATCAATAAACTGGGAAATCGCATGTACTACCTTGTGCGGTGTGCTGGATTCATCCATAGGGAATTGTTTCTGGTACAGGATATTTGTTTTTAGATTTGTTACAACCATCTGCGTGTATGTTCTTGATATATCGACACCTATCAAATAAAACTGGTGAGGGTTTACATCATATAATATGGGCTTTCTTCCTCCTGTAGATTCACCAATTGAAGATTCAACAATCAGCTTTTCATTCTCAAGTGGCTGCATAATTCTATTTAATGTACTTAGTTTCATTCTGGTTATATCTAAAATTTCTCCTTTAGTTAACGGACCTTTTCTTAATATTATATTAAAAACAAATCTCGCTTCTTTTTTCAGATTTAATATAATATTTAAAGCATTTGCCAATACTAATCACCACCATTGACATTGTTAAGCTTTGATGAATTATAAAAATATTATAATAACTTTTTACCATTTTGGCAATAAGTATGTTTCGTTTTATAAAAGACAAAATATGTTTAATGTTGTATATATTTATAAATCAGACACTATCTATTTTTATCCCTTAGATTCTAGCTAATTCTCCTCAATTCAAACCAACAAAATTTAGTTATCTGGCCTTTCCAGACTTTTTTCTTGCCCAGGATTTATCTGCTTTATATAACCTATCCTACATGTAGGGTATATTACTTTCAGGTATTCCTGCTCCTGTATATACGATTCAACTTTTATTGCTTTCTGACTTACAATTAAAGTTATAGCAATTCTTCCTCTCCCTTAATATACTCTCGTTTTCTTCACTTATCTTCGTTTTTCGCAGAATTTCACTTCGATTTGCTTAAGCTTTCCCCCTAGATGTTGCATAAATCTGGTAGCTCTGTGGTTTCAGGCAGAGAAA
>DULL01000073.1 GCA_012840395.1 Clostridiaceae bacterium
GGCAATCCAGCCTAACATGCCCTGTACTCATTATCAACAGCTTTCGCGGCATAAAAGCTTATGGTTATTAGCTGATTAACTACCGTTTAACAACCGAGGTAATTTACACACTAATTTGGACTTGACTCTGTCCTATAAAGTCAGATATCGTCATGTTTTGAATATTGAATAATATTTGTTTCCAATGAGAAAATATTATAGGTACAGAAAAACTTGGCACTACTATAATTGGTACAACTATAATACGCACAACTATAATGTTGCTGCGTTTAAATAAAATGCGGCTAGATTACTGTATAATATATTGCGTCTAAAATATTGCCTGGGTAATGAAATGAGGTAGGGTTTATAGTATTATTATTTATAATGTATAGCATAAGTTTCTAAAAGGAGTATTTTTATATGGAAGAATCCCAAAAAGGAAATAATAATTTACTGCCTGAATTATATAATGATGACATTATGATTTTATACGCCGTAGACCCTAAAAGGTTATTTACCTGTTGGGAAATATCTGAAATAAGAAAAAATCATTTTATTAACGATTTTGGAAGGGAACTCTGGGAAAAGTCAGTGCCTGTATTAATAGTGTCTAATATCACCAGAAATGAAAGTTTTGAAATAAGAGTGAACAATTTTTCTGACAGCTGGTACATAAATGTTCCTCATTCAGACTGTATTTACAGGGTTGAATTAGGAAGGAGAGTTTCAGAGCATTTTGTCATTAACCTTATTACTTCAAATAGTGTTTATGTACCTGGTGATGGTTCCAGCAGCGATACTAAAATATTATTTGCCGATTACAGGGATATTTCAGGCACAGGTTTTTATGAAGAATTAAACAGTGATGATATAGGCCCAAGTTTTAGTTTTAGTTTTGATATTGAGGATACCCTTTCACCAAGCTCGTACGGGATTAAGAATGAGGATACAAAATAGAGTCTATTTATTTCGGATAGGATAGGATAAGATAGGTTAGGTTAGTTAAGTGTTAGGTGTTAGGTGTCAGTTATCGGTTAAGTAATAGATTCGTAAGTAGATAATTTAGAAATTAATTAGCAGAATTGCTGAGCATAAGTGGGCATACATAAGTAAGCATATTAGCTAAGTATATTATTAGCTTAGTATATTAATTAAATGAGTTTATAAAGCATCAATTGATTAAGTACCGAGCAGTACTAAAGTATCGATTAAGAGGATGATGAGTTTGAATAAAGGATATGTGGCATTGGTGTTGCATGCTCATCTTCCATACATACGTCATCCCGAACAGGATGATATGCTGGAAGAAAGATGGTTATTTGAAGCTATTTCAGAAACATATATACCACTAATAAATAGTTTTGATGCATTAGCAAAAGAAGGAGTTGATTTTCGTCTTACCATGTCCATGACAGCTCCTCTTCTTACAATGCTTACAGATCCATTGCTAAGTGAGAGATATATCAAATATCTTGAAAATCTTATCAGGTTAACTGAAAAAGAAATAAAGCGTACTTCTGGCGATAGTGAGTTTAATGCTTTAGCGGTAATGTACAATGAGAAATATCAGAATGATTTACATACATATCGGGATAAATATAACTGTAATATTGTTAATGCTTTTAAAAAATATCAAGAGTCGGGAAAACTTGAGATAATAGCCTGTGCTGCCACCCACGGCTTTCTTCCCCTCCTTGTGGTCCCTCCTGAAAGTATCAAGGCACAAATTAATGTAGGAGTTATGGCCTATAAAGAATTTTTCGGCAGAAAGCCCAGAGGTATCTGGCTTCCTGAATGCGGATACATACCAGAAATTGAAGAATATCTGGTGAAAAATGAAATAGAATATTTTATAACTGAATCCCACGGAGTATTATTCGCCAATCCAAGACCTGTTTTTGGCACCTATGCGCCTATTGTAACACCTAAAGGGATTGTTGCCTTTGCCAGGGATATAGAGTCTTCAAAACAGGTCTGGAGTTCTGTAGAAGGTTATCCTGGAGATCCTGATTACAGGGAGTATTACAGGGATATCGGTTATGACCTGGATTATGGATATATTAAGGATCATATTCTTAGAAATGGACAGAGAATACATACCGGGATAAAGTACTATAGAATTACCGGTAAAACAGACTGCAAACAACCTTATAACCCTGGAAAGGCTAAATATAAGGCTGAGCTTCATGCAGCAGATTTTTTCTTAAACAGAAAAAAGCAGATTGAAAATATAAGCGGGAAAATGCCCAGGCCTCCCATCATAGTTTGTCCTTATGATGCGGAACTATTTGGCCATTGGTGGTATGAAGGTCCTCAATGGATTTATTTTCTGATCAGGAAAATGTACTATGAAGGAGGACCTATAAGGTTAATTACATTAGGTGAATATATATCGGAGAACCCTGTAATGCAGGTTTCTTCCCCATGCATTTCTTCCTGGGGAGCTGGAGGATATAATGAGATGTGGTTAAATAAATCCAATGACTGGATTTATAAGCATCTGAGCAAGGCTGCTGAAAGAATGGTGGAATTGGCTAATGAAAACCTGTTCTCATACGGTCTTAAGGAACGTGCATTGAATCAGGCCGCCAGGGAACTTCTTCTTGCCCAAAGCAGCGACTGGGCTTTTATCATCAGGACAGGCACAATGGTTCATTATGCTGAAAGAAGGACAAGTGAACATATTGGAAGATTCAACAGACTATATCATGATATAAAGGAAGATACAATTGATGAAGCCTGGTTGAAAGATATAGAGTATAAGGATAAAATATTTCCCGGCATCGACTATAGAATATTTTCCAATAAAAAGTCAAGGCAATAAAAAGTTTAATAATGATTAAATGATTATATTCTGTCAGAGGCTTGTCAGCCACGAAATCCCTTATGAAAATTATTCTTCTATAAAATATAGGACTAATTTACTATTTACTTGGGACTTCTGTACTAATATAATAAACTCAACTGCACTAATTTAGTATAGTTGCTTGATATAATTAATTTAAGTTATTTGGTTTTTCAGATTCTCTTTTTTATACCCGGATTAATTGGTTTTGGCTCGTCACCAGTTTTTGCTGGTGCCGGGCATCAATGCCAAAAAGCGTCAATAAATCCTATAATCAAAACCTGTTATCAATAGTCTGTCATCATTAGTCTGTTATTATTAGTCTATTTCAAGCTCATTGTTAAAGTTAAATTATAGGCTAAATTATAAGCTTTTAAGCTAAAATTTTGAGCTATAGTTTTTAGCTAAAATCAAGTGGAATATCTAATCCGAAAAATAGGACTAAAAATTAATGTTGAAAATTAAGGCTGAAAATCAAAAGGTCCTGCCAGGTTAAGCCTGGCAGAACCTTTAGTATTATGGCTGCGGGACTAGGATTCGAACCCAGACAGAGTGATCCAGAGTCACTTGTGCTACCCTTACACAATCCCGCAAAACATCAGCAATGGTTATTATAGCACCAAACTTTTTTTAATGCAATAGCTAATAAAAAAATTATGTGTTTATTTTATGATAATGTCACCTTGTTAATTATTTTGATAAAATGTCACTATGAAGGGCAAGGTGTATTATCTAATGTCACAAGAGCAGCTTAAAAGGTATACTGTCATTGAGAAAACA
>DULL01000074.1 GCA_012840395.1 Clostridiaceae bacterium
TAAAATGCCTCCTTATGTTGGTTGCACAGAATTTTATCCGACTACTGCATATTATTTCAAGTCAGATTTTACGTTTAAAATAAAGTCGGTCCATGATATAATGAGAATAGGTTTAAAGGAAATGGACAAAGTGCCATTGACACAGTCACCCTAGAGGTGTCTTACTGATGTCGATGGCATTTTTTATTTATTCAGGATAGGAGAATAAGGGATAAGAAGTAAAGATTCTGGGGTTCTAACAAAGTTAATCAATTTATTTAACCTATCTACCTTAATCAATTACTCCTAAACTCTGGAGGTATCTGCATGGCTAAACGGAAAATAGATTGGGATGAAAATAAATTAAAGCGATTTCTAATGGAAGGCAGAGGACAGGGGGAAGGAAAGGATTACAAGCCCTGGCTTACTGTACAGGACTTTCCCAGCAAAGGAAGAGTTACACGTGTATTTGGATGGAAAACAAAAAGAATTCATCATTTTTTCACGGATTCGGAAGCACGATATTTTTATTTGTTGGAATGGGAGGATGATGTTTTAGATATCAGGGAACATTATCCCTTATTTCATTGTGAAGAAGTAATACAAAACAATGCTGGCTTAAATTTTGATTTATTTAAAGACAAAGATACAGGAACGCCATACGTTTTATCTACATCATTTTTAATAACTCTGAAAAAACCAAACAATAAAATAACATGTGTCGCCAGAAGTCTTAAAGCAGATTATGAACTTGAGCGCAAAACAGCATTAGAAAGGTTGGAAATAGAGAGGAGATACTGGCAGAGCCAAAATATTGATTGGGGAATAGTAACACAAAAAGAGATTCCAGTGGTCAAAGCGAAGAATATAGAATGGATTCACTCATCCTTGTATCCTTCCGATGAAAGGGGACTTACAGATGAAGAGGTTGACTATTACTGTAATGCTTTTATTGATAAATTGGAAGGAAGTAATACATCGATTAGAAATTTCACTGTGCAGTTTGACAGGCTGTTTAATTTGGACACAGGTACAGGGATATACATATTTAAGCGCTTAATTGCCCTTAAAAAGATAATGGTGGACATGAATAAAAAAATCGACCTTAATGATTCGACCCAGAGTATAGAAATCATAAATCATAGTTTAGCAGAAAGGGTGAGAGGCCTATGATAGCGGTAAATACATTAATCAAATGGGAACATGATAATGATAAAGAAAGCATAGAAAGGGTTTTATGGCTTGATAGGCAGCAAAACATTGCATATGTTATAAACATATATTCAAATGAAAGTCCTTTCCCAAGATGTATATCTGATATTGAAGAATGCATTAAGCAGGGGATTGCAGGTTTATTGGATAGCGACCCGTTTGTTAAGATTATTGATGAAGGAGAATTATCAGAGAAATCAAAAGAAATACGTGATAAAGCATGGAAAGTAATTAAGGAACTGATTGTGCTTGAACCTGTAATTTTTTGTAAGAAAGAACGTAGAAAACTTGTTTTAAAGGCATCGGCTATTTATAATTTGCATGCCAAAACTATTTCAAATTACCTTAAACGCTTCTGGAAAAGAGGGAAAACAAAGAACGCTTTGCTTCCAGACTACTATTTATGCGGAGGTCCGGGAAAAGAAAGACGGGTAGGAAACAAAAAGCGTGGGCGCAAAAGAAAAAATGCTGAACTGGTGGGTGAGGGAATCAATGTAGATGAAGAAATAAAAAGGATATTTAATATCGCTATCAATAAATACTATCACACAAGCGCCAAAAATTCTCTTAAACTTGCATATGAA
>DULL01000075.1 GCA_012840395.1 Clostridiaceae bacterium
ACTGCTTTAATTATATTTTTATTTTCATCCAGCACTACATTCAAGATAAAATCAATAGGAACAAAATCAGCCACTTCATCGATATCTTCCCGGACATGATTTCCTTCTAGTATACCTGCTCTTGCACCATCTTCAATCATCCTGCTATGGTTAGCTTGAATTGCATCTCTTGTTGAAACTCCAGGCATTATGGCCTTAGCACCTCCACTATAGCCTGCGAAGTAGTGATATTCAATATTTCCAAGGCAAATCCTGAAGTCTGCTTCCACAACAGGCCGAAAAATGTTCACCGGTGTACCTTTGGATGATTTACCCAAATGAACTGAATCTTTGGCATCGCTGTCAATACATTTTATCTTATTATATATATCTTCTCCCACTAGTGCGCGTTTCTCTTCTTCGGTATGTTTTCTGTGACTTCCCAAAGAAAAAACAATTGTTATATCCTCTTCACTCACCCCTGCCTCAAACAGTTCTTCTAAAATAACTGGCAGCACAATTTTTGAAGGCATGGGGCGGGTAATATCGCTGGTAATGATAACTACTTTTTTTCCTGGTTTTACAATTTCTTTGAGCCTTGGTGAACCTATAGGCTCTTTCATAGCCCGTTTAACCTCATCTACACCTGTAAGTTGCACAGGAACATCATTAGGCTTAAGTATCCCCAGCAAATTTGAATTGTCTATCTCTATATCTACCTTTGATTTTCCGAATCCAAGAAAAATTTTCATAAGTTTCCCACCTATTATCAATAAAAAAATATACTTTAAACATTTACTTATATGATATATTTTCAAACCGGTATTTAATGTTATTTATAGTATACCATAAAAAGGGACAGTTCTCTACTTTAAAACACTTTAAAGGGATACTTTAAGGGACATTCCTTCACTTCTATCACTGACGCTCAAAAAGTATCCTAAAAGAATAATACTTTTATAAAATAATTAAAGTATAACTTTAAAATAAAAGGAGTGTCCCTAATTGTTTAAACCGAATTAAGAATTTACTATTCTGTAGTATAATTACAGTATAATTGTATAATTAAGTTTCATGTACATGTAAAAAGGAGAGGAAAACACAAATTGGATTATTTATGGGTAATATTATTTGCAGTATTAGTTATAAATGTTTTTGGGTTTGTTCTTGTAGGAATTGATAAATATAAGGCTAAAAAACATAGATGGAGAATCCCTGAGAAAACCTTTTTCATAATTTCGATTCTTGGAGGAAGTCCTGGAGTTTATATAGGATTGTTCACTTTTAAACATAAAACAAGACATATCTCCTTTATAGTTGGAATTCCTTTGATTATTGCATTACAGTTGGCACTGCTGTATTATTTTTTGGGCTAAAGATAAAGAGGGACAGTCCTGCATTATTGTATGTATCACTACAATAATGCAGGACTGTCCCCTATTTTTCCCTAGTTTCTGCTATTTTTCATACTTGCAGTCTCCCATAACCCAACATGCCTGAACATTGCAATTTTCATCAAGTAATACCATATCTGCATCGTATCCAACTTTGATTTTCCCTTTTTTATTATCTACTTTTATTACTCTAGCAGGATTTGTTGAAGCCATACGAACTGCCTGACATAAATTTACTCCAAGCATATTGATGGCATTTTTAACTGCTAGATTCATTGTAAGACCACTTCCTATCAGTCCTCCCTTCTTTGGACCTTCTTCCGCATTTCTTGCAGGTCCTCCTTCATAGGCAACCACAAAGGGAGTATTTCCAATACCTCCTTCATATCTTCCTGGAGGCATACCAGCATTGATATTGGCGTCAGTAATAAGACATACAGAGTCTTTCCCTTTGCAAACTAAAGCCATTTTAACAATAAGAGGCTCTACATGCTCTCCATCTAAAATAAAGTCAACAGTACAGTCCTCTCGTGAGAATATTGCCTCAATAGCTCCACTACGTCTAACTCCACCCTCTTTGTCCTGTCCGTATGGAAATACGTTATAAAAATGGGTTGCATGTTTTGCACCAGCCTCTATTGCTGCTAAAGTCTGTTTATCAGTGGCAAAAGTATGTGTTATAAAGGCAGGCATACCCGATCTGGTCAAAATTGGAAGTACATCAACAATACCCTTAAATTCGGGGGAAATTGCAAAAACTAAATTGTATGGGGCAGCAGCTTTAATTAGTGCCTCAGCTTTCTCAATTGGATCTACATCTCCACCAACAGATTTTATTGCACCTGTAAGTGATAAAAAGTGTCCTTCCATCATAAAACCTAATATAGCTGTACCTTCAGGAGATACAGTAGAAAGTCTTTTCAAAAGTTCAACATCTTCTTCAAGACTTGGACGTGGACAAATAGTAGGCAAAAAACCCGTTACACCATACTGAGGTAATATCCTGGTTAATTCCTTTAATTCTTCCGGCCCTGCTTCAGCTAAAATATTTTTTGCGCCATGAATATGTAAATCAATAAATCCTGGAGCAAGATAGTAATTAGCACCGTCGTATACATTATCAGCCTCTACATTAGATACATCTGTACTGTCAGTATAAACATTCACAATCTTGCCATCTTTGCAGAGAACAGCTCCGTTCTCCACAATAGAATCATCAATAACTAATCTTACATTTTTAATGAGCAGGCTATTCATAATTAAAACCAACCCTTCTTAAAAAATTAATAATAAGCTTAAATTCTCGTAACCTATTCAAATGTCAGTTTCATAAATCTGTTGGATAAAATATTTTTACATTTTTACTTATATGTTCATAGTCAATTATAGTTTTCTTACAAGTTATAGTCAATGATATGAGAGCTTTCGGGTCCATATTTTTGAGAGATAATCATTAATTTAAGATACAAGTCAAAACAAGTTAAAGTCTCTTTACTCACTGTGCAATGCAAAATTCATTTAACTTATGTTATAATTAATGCAAAAATAACAGGACTGTCCCCTTTAACATGACCCCCTTGATTGGAGAATGCAGTTTATGGAATGCTTGAAGCAAGATTTTTACGACAGAGAAACTTTAGAAGTTGCACCAGATTTATTAGGCAAATACCTGATCCGGGAAATAAACGGGCATCAGTTAATAGGAAAAATTGTTGAAGTAGAGGCCTACAAGGGTTCAATCGATAAAGGCGCTCACAGCTATAATTATAAACGTACTCCACGAACAGAGGTAATGTTCGGACCCCCCGGACATGCATATGTATATTTAATTTATGGGATGTATTTCTGCCTGAATATAGTAACTGAAAAGGAGGGCGAGCCTTGTGCTGTTCTAATAAGAGCTTTGGAGCCTGTAAAGGGAGAAGATTATATGGCTTATATCCGCTATAATAAGCCCCTGGAAGAATTAACTCCTTCACAAAGAAAAAACCTTACCAATGGCCCTGGTAAATTGTGTAAAAGCTTTCACATAACAAAAGAACAAAACGGCCAACCTCTTTGGAACAATGATTTTTATCTGACTGAGGGAGTCCCAGTCAGACAAGACGAAATTATTAGAAGCAAAAGAATAAATATTGATTATGCAGAAGAAGCAAAAGATTTTCTTTGGAGATTTTCAATAAAGGACAACCCCTGTGTTTCTGTCAAACCAGACATTAGATAGGGATACAGGTTTAATGTATAACCCATTTTATATAATAGGCGCTATAAAGAAAGTCAAGGAATGTCCCCATACCTTGACCTGCTTATATCACATACTTGCACTGGGAAGCGAAAAGAAGCAACCACAAAAGAGAGGGATTACCCCTCTCAGTTATCCCTCTCCACTATAAATATCATATATCCACTACTCTCCACTACATATCTGCTACATATCCGCTAAAATTACTGTGCCAGCCAATCTAGTCTTATTCAAATCAATTATTCGCTGATTTTTTGATCCTCTAAATCTCAACATATAATCCTTCTCTGCTTGTATAAATGGCCCATCCACTAATATATCAGCCGATTCCAGCAATTTTTTCCAACCTGGGTTCGCACCTGCTCCGTCAATAATCTCCTCATATGTATATCCAGTATAAACCATGACATTAAGATTCAAGTTATGAACTCTTTGAGCGAGTTCTGCAAATTGTTCTGCCTGCTCAAAAGGTTCTCCTCCACTAAAAGTTACACCATCCAAAAGAGGATTTCTTTTTATCTGCTCAAGTATCTCATCAACACCAATCAGCTTTCCTCCGCTAAAAGAATGAGTTTGGGGATTATGGCATCCAGGACAGTTACGTTTGCAGCCTTGGGCAAAAACAACATATCTTATTCCAGGTCCATCCACTATTGATTCCTTTATAATTCCGGCGACTCTGATTTCCACAGTTACATTTCCTTCTTTCTCTTACACTCAGATGTACACTTAAATGTACACTCAAATGCTGCTCGTGACAGAAAAATGTTTTACTCTGTCCCTAACCTCAGCTCTCTTGGCATCGTTGAAACGTTCGACAGTTCCTACGAGATAACCCGTGATCCTTCTTATTCTTTCAAACTTTATGTCTCCTTCTTGTCTTCCGCAGGCAGGGCATACATCACCAATAATCCCGGTAAATCCGCAAACCGGATCTCTGTCAACAGGATGATTTATTGAACCATATCCTATTCCTGCTTCTTTCATTGCTTTTACAATTTTCTCAAAAGCCTCAAGATTTTGAAGGGGATCTCCGTCTAATTCTACATAAGTTATATGTCCTGCATTGGTAAGTTCATGATAAGGTGCTTCAAGCCTTATCTTATCAAAAGCACTAATCTCATAATATACAGGTATATGAAAACTGTTTGTATAATACTCCCTGTCAGTCACTCCTTCTATATTACCAAAAATATTTCTATCCATTTTTACAAACCGTCCTGCAATACCTTCAGCAGGAGTTGCAATAAGTGTAAAATTCATCTTATACTTATTGCTGGCTTCATCCATTCGTCTTCTCATATACCCTACAATTTCAAGACCTAAATTCTGTGCCATATCTGATTCTCCATGGTGTTTTCCGGTCAGAGCCTTTAAGCATTCCGCCAGGCCAATAAATCCCATTGTAAGGGTGCCGTGCTTTAAAACTTCTCTTATTTCATCATCCCATTTAAGTTTATCAGAATCCAGCCATATACCCTGTCCCATAAGGAAAGGATAATTCTTTACTTTTTTTCTTGCCTGAATTTCATATCTCTCCAAAAGCTGGTCAATAACTAAATCAATTTTTCTATCCAGTTCTTCAAAAAACAGATCTATATTCTTATTGCTTTTTAATGCAATCCTCGGAAGATTTACAGTTGTAAAACTTAAATTTCCTCTTCCAAAAATAATTTCTCTGGATGGATCATAAACATTGCCAATAACACGTGTGCGGCAACCCATATAAGCAATCTCGGTTTCCGGATGACCTGGCTTATAATACTTCAGATTAAATGGTGCATCCATAAAGGAGAAATTTGGAAACAATCTCTTGGCACTAACTCTGCAAGCCAATTTAAACAAATCATAGTTTGGTTCCCCTGGGTTATAATTAATGCCTTCCTTTACTCTGAAAATATGAATGGGAAATATGGGTGTTTCCCCATTCCCGAGGCCAGCTTCAGTTGCCAGAAGAAGATTTTTTATAACTAGCCTTCCTTCAGGAGAAGTATCCATTCCATAATTAATTGAACTAAATGGTATCTGGGCTCCTGCCCTGCTATGCATTGTATTCAGATTATGAATTAGAGCTTCCATTGCCTGATATGTATGCCTGTCAATCTCTTTTTCAGCATTCTCAGCTGCAAATTCCTGAGCTTTCTTTACAATATTTTCATCACCTATTAATTCTATAAGCAATTCTTTTTCATACTTTCTGTAACCATCCAAACTATAATTAATATTACCTAAGGATGGCTTTAGTCCGTACTTTTCATTTATATAATTACTTATATCATTAACCTTGACAATTGGGTCTTCAATATCGGAAAGGAGTTTCAACGCTTTAGCCAGGTTTTGCTTGTAAAGCTTTATAAAAGTTTTAGCAACACCAGGAGCCATTCCATAATCAAAGTTAGGTATACTTTGCCCTCCGTGTTGATCATTCTGATTTGACTGAATTGCAATACAGGCAAGAGCTGCATAGCTATGGATATCATTTGGCTCTCTCAAAAATCCATGACCTGTACTAAATCCGCCATTAAAAAGTTTCTGAATATCAATCTGGCAGCAAGTTGTAGTCAAAGTTAAAAAATCCATATCATGAATATGTATATCTCCTTCTTTATGGGCACGGGAATGTTCTGGTTTCAATACAAACATTTCGCAAAACTGCTTAGCACCTTCTGATCCATATTTCAGCATTGTACCCATGGGAGTATCTCCATTGATGTTTGCATTCTCACGTTTTAAGTCATTATCCTTTGCTTCTTTATATGTTAAGTCTTCATATACTTTCATAAGACGGGTATTCATTTCACGGATACGAGTTCTTTCAGCTCTATAAAGTATATATACCTTTGCAGTTCTGGCATGTCCATTCTCTATCAAAATTTTCTCAACTGCATCCTGTATCTCTTCAACAGAAGGTATTTTATTACCCATTTTATTTTCAATGTATTCAACTACTTTCTCAGCTAATGATAATGCAGTTGCGTAATCTTTTCCTCCCACAGCACTCGCAGCTTTAAAAATTGCATTTGCAATTTTCTCAATATTAAAGGGCACCTCTCTGCCATCACGTTTAATTATTTTAGTAATCATACAATTTTGCCCCCTTCATAATTTAATAAATAAACTCAATATTTTAAATAAACTCAGTATTAAAAAAACTCAATCAATTATATTTAATTATTTAATAATCGCAGTAACTTAAGCAACCTCGCTTCGCTCGGGAATTCAGTGCTGGTCTTGCAATCCCCGCTCAACAAGGTTGTTACTAAGGTTTATATCAATTCAGCATCTGCTTATAGAAACGAGAAACCTCGTGATGTTAGTTAAGAATCATAACCTCCAAGCAAATATCTAGAGTCTGTTTGTTTATATATCTTGCCGAATTATTACTATATCTTACAAAACATAGTTATAAAATTTTACCATATATAGATGAATAAATATTATCATATACAATATATAGTGTCAATACACACATTTTATATATATGTGGCTCATATGATTTCATGGACTGATGCTTTAATATAACAAGATAAGATACTGAAATGTAATCAGACTCAACCATGATCTCACATGTGTGAATGATAAAATACAATTGACAGTTTTCGGTCAATAAGATTTTACGGTTATTACCGATATTTGTAAATAGAATAGATCAATTGCTGGAAATTAAGTTTCATTTTTTTAGCAGTATAAGAAAAA
>DULL01000076.1 GCA_012840395.1 Clostridiaceae bacterium
AGGTGTGCTCCCTCAAAACTTTCTCCCTTTTTCTCCACTTTATTCTGCTGTCAAGGATCAACTTACCAATTTGTTACACTTTTGTAATCTCAAATCGTTGTTTTCATAACTCTTTTGACACTACCTATTTATTATTTAGGCAAAAAATTAAAGGAAGACAACAGAAATTCTGTCATCTTCCCCCTGTTTTTTTACCTGAGAGGTTCTGCTTAAGTCAACCATAGTGGCAGAAACTGCACATTTGGCTGACTACAGCATTGCTCCTTCGGTGCCTGTATACCGGCATTTCCAGAGTTACGTCCGAATACGGTCCTTTTGCCTGAAAGATTCACTATAGAACGACAGACCCTATAGCTTACCTCTTCGGCTCCTGCATTTTATTATGTAGTCAGCAAGGTAGTCATATTGCAGGTATCTCCCGCATTCTTCAACCGCAATATATTAAATTATCTAGAAATCCTAAATATTTCTATTATATATGGTTATTATTTATTTAATATATAGTTATTTTTTCTAATATATTGACTATATATTCACCTGCGAATATTATATAACAAATATATAATGATTTCCAGCAATATAATAAATATATTTGAGATAAAGTAAAACTCCTGGCTAGAATATAACAACCCTGGGTTCAAAGCCGAGCTTTTCTGAATAGGCCTGATATTCTTCCCTGCTTATTTCGTTCGGCCTTTTGCCTGATGCGGCAACAACTATGGATTCAACAACGTTTGTTCCGAAAGACCTTCCATCGAATTCAGGAGTAGTGGTAACCAATATTGCAACTTTTCTTGACTTTAATTCTTCAATATTGGCTTTTGTTACTGTATTAGTTATTATAACTTTGCCTGTCAAATCATCAGGCATATATCTTTTTATATAGTTAAAATCTCCGGCTATAATATCAGCTTCCCTATATAATTTAGCATATTTTACAGGGTCTTCTACAGCTTCTTCCCTATGGCCTGTAGGATATAACATATCAAATGGCAATTTTGTTACTATTGGAGCAAAAACTCTCGCCAATGCATTTATTCCTCTCGGATACCCTACGGTAACATTTATCCCAAGAGTAAAAATCAGGTCAGCACATATAATACTGCAACCTGATTCATATAGAGCTTCGGCAAGTCTGTATCTATCTACAGCACAAGTTACCATGGCTTTCTTACCTTTAAAGTCTATTAATTTTTTATCACGGACTTTATAAACAGCCTGTGGTTCTAATGTATCTCGAATGAAAGTACCATCTGCAACAGGAGTAATCTTGGCAGCCCTAAGTAACGGCAAAGCGCTTTTTAGAACATAAGTCCTGTTTTTCATCGGAAGATATAGTCCTATGCCTCCCATCCCAATGGCATCAACTTTTCCATCCAGTTCTTTGATCTTATTGATGAACTTTTCGTAGCTTCCATCAACTCCGACTCTTTCAATTAGATATTTTTCACCAAAAAATTCTCTTTCTGCTTTGTGGTCCCTTGTAGAAGATCCCAGACTGACACTGACAATACGTTTCATAAGTATCTCTCCCGTAAAAAGAATCTATCACATTAATGTATTTTAACACATTATTCATCATGCTTCTATAAATAAATAAAACAAAACAGGAGTTTAAAAAAACTCCTGCAAGAAAAACAGCCTTTTGTTGCATTCTAGTATGTTCCCAGATGGTCATAAGTACTTATAATTATTCTCTGCAACCAAAAAACCAAGGACAGAATAGATAAATCAGCAGCAAAATAACAGCAATCCATACTAGTTCATTTCCGGGTTTGAAGTAACCGTAGCTTCTTTCTTCTGGCATAAATCTCTCTCCTTTCGCTTAACTTCTGGTTAGCGCAAATAAAGGTTATTTCTACAGTATTATATTCACATCCCTAATTTTCTGTTACAGCTTGGACATGCGTAATCTTTAACAAATTAAAATACTGCAGACTGAAGAGAGATTAACCGGTTCATTTTTTGTTTATATTTATTTTTTTAATGCTATTACACTTTTACCCATCCATTTTCTTAATACTTCGGGCACAACTACACTTCCATCCGCCTGCTGGTACTGTTCCACAATGGCAGGAATAACTCTGCTTGTTGCCAATCCTGACGCGTTTAATGTATGCACAAATTCAACTTTCTTTGTTTCTTTTCTTCTAAACCTGATGTTTCCGCGCCTTGCCTGGTAGTCATTTGCGTTTGATGCAGAGCTTACTTCCTTGTAATCGTTCATGCTGGGTATCCATACTTCAATATCATAAGTTCTTGCCATTGAAGCGCTGCAATCGCCAGATGCAAGCTTGCTGACCCTGTAATGAAGTCCCAATCCCTGCACAAGTCTTTCAGCCTTTGAAACCAGCTCTTCAAAAGCAGCCCGCGAATTCTCAGGTAATGTATATTGCACCATTTCTACCTTGTTAAACTGATGTCCTCTAATCATGCCTCTTTCATCAGCTCTGTAACTTCCGGCTTCTTTTCTGTAACAGGGAGTGTATGAAAAATATTTCCTGGGAAGTTCACTTTCATCAAGTATCTCATCCCTGTGCAAGCTTACCAGTGCAGTCTCAGCTGTCGGAAGCAGGAACTGGGTATAACCTTTACCCTCGCTTCCTTTTATATGGAATACGTCATCTACAAATTTAGGAAATTGTCCTGCGGTGAAACCGCACTGATAATTTAGAATATGAGGTGGCAGAATAAATTCATAACCATCTTTTAAATGTTCTTCTATAAAATAATTAATCAGTGACCACTCAAGTAAAGCTCCGTCCTTTTTATAGACCCAGAAACCGTTTCCTCCCAGCTTAGCTCCTCTTTCATAATCAATCATATCCAAACTTTCAACAAGTTCCACATGATTTTTCCATTTAAAGTCAAATGCCGGTTTTTCTCCCCATTGACGTATTACCTGGTTGTTCTCCTTACCTCCGGGTAAAACATCTTCATCAGTTATATTAGGCAATGCTATTATAAAATCATTGATTTTTGTTTCCAGATTTTCAATTTTGTCATCAATATCTTTGATTTTTTCTGCTATGGACTTCATTTCTTCAAAGATTGGCTGAACATCCTGCCCTTGTTTTTTCAATCTTGGTATCTCAGCAGATACTTTATTCTTTTGGGCTTTAAGTTTTTCGGTTTCAACAATTAATTCTCTCCTTTCTTTATCCCAGGAGAGCAATTCTGAAAAGTCAACTTCGAAATTCCTTTTTAATAATGAATTTTTTACTTTTTCAGGTTCTTTTCTTATCAAATTAATATCAAGCATATTGAAAGCCTCCATATTTATTTTTTATTATATAAATAAACCTCCCGTCCCACTACAGAGACGAGAGGTTAATCCCGCGTTGCCACTCTTGTTGCCGTTACGTAATAATAACAGCCTCTTTTAAGTGCTGTAAGGTACACTAAACCTCAGATTCGTCATCTGCCAAGTACAGGAAGCGGAAATTTAGCCTCTGCACCGATTTGCACCATCCACCGGCTCTCTTAAGCATACAACTAAAATATTCTTCCCAAATGTTTTACAATATTTATTTATAATTTATATTTACCAATTTTAAGCGAAAAAATTATTTTATTAACACAAGTTTACTATTTTACTAACTGTTCGTCAAGCAGCCTGATAACACTCATTATTATTAAATCCATAAATTAAGTTTGTTTTCTTTTTCATCAATTCTCCAGCTTATTATTAGTGAAATTATTCCTGCCATTGCAATAAGCATCCAAGTAAACATGACTCCAAACCAGCCAAAGTATTCTACTATTAATCCGGTAAGGCTTGCTGCTATACCAGTTGCAATATATGAACAGAAGTCCAAAAAACCTGCTACTGATGAAACTTTATTATACTTTGCATATTTCATGGGAATCAGTCCTATCAGCAGTACATTTACCCCGTACATGGCACCTGATGATAAGCTAAGAAATAACAGCGCCCATGTAAGACCCAGTCTGCCGAAGGTTATCAAACCTGCAAGCATAGCTATACCAAAAGCAAATAGCGAAATAATTGTAATTTTTTCTTTATATTTAAATTGTTTATTTAGCCATCCTGCAAATAACATGCCAGCCAGGTTTATGAAAGGAATAATTGATATGGCAAAACCTGTAGATACAATATCAATATTATGTGTCTCCATAACAAAAGTTGGAGTCCACAGTCCCACACCTTCTTTTATAATACCTTGGGCAAAACATGCAACAACAATAAGCCAAAGTTTTGTTTTATTAATAAAGGATAATAATGAAATTCCAGAGTATTCTTTATTTAACTCTTCCTCTTTTATATCAGAGGAATGCTCAATAATATTATCAGTAATTTCAAAACCTGCATCCTTAGGATTGTCAGCAGTTTTGGTTAACCATATGAAAGAATATAACAGAATTATAAGACCTGGGATTATAAACACCCATCTCCAACTAAAATGTGAAATTATATTCCCGGAAATTGACCAGGATAAGCTGTATCCTGCAATCATTGATGTTGAAATTGCAACTACAACACCGTTCATTTTAGATTGGGGATACCAATTTGAGAGTGTTTTTGCCATAGGCCCCCATAACATTGACTGAAAATATCCGTTTACACCCCATAAAACAAGCATAAGATAGTAGTTGTTTGAAAAGCCAA
This sequence comes from Clostridiaceae bacterium, assembly GCA_012840395.1. Taxonomy (NCBI): domain Bacteria; kingdom Bacillati; phylum Bacillota; class Clostridia; order Eubacteriales; family Clostridiaceae; species Clostridiaceae bacterium. The sequence continues at coordinate 4,631 of DULL01000076.1, forward strand.
AAAGTATATTGGATATTGCTGTAACTATAAGCCCTGTAAATACCATGAATCTGCCTGAAAGCCTGTCGCCAATATATCCATTTGTCAGTTGCCCTATTCCATATATCCAAAAAAATAAACTCCCTATCAGTCCTACTTCAGTCCTGCTTAATTGAAAGGAGTTTTCTATGTACGGAAGAGCTATGGAGAGATTTACTCTGCCAAAATAAATACAAGAGTACGCCAGCCAGCATAATATAAATACCCTAAGCTGCCAGTACCTTAATCTTTCATTATTCATTTCGTATCTCCAGTAATACTTGTTTTTATAAGGGCAATAATATTTTTGCAAATATTAAAATAATTCTTAATAATTATTTTATAGTACTATTTTATGAATTCTTCATAATAACATTCTCAATAACATTTGCTACTTCTTCACAGTCATCGCAACATTTCTCCAGGAAGTCGTATGTCCGGTCCCAGGCTATAACTTCCTTGAAGTCATCACAATTAACATACAATTCTCTAATAGCTTCTGTAAAATATGTATCTCCCACTTCTTCCAGATGGTTGACTTCAACAATCAAGTCGTGGAGAATCTTTGATTTCCGAAAATTATGAAATTCATTTAATGCTGATTTTAATGTATTACAACATTTTACAATTAAATCGCTCATTTTTTTCGCATATTCACGCACACTTCTTATGTTACGCATATACATGTGCATAAGCACATCTTCGATGCTGTCAGTCACATTATCAATTGAGTCTGTTAAAGCCATGATGTCTTCTCTTTCTATAGGCGTGATAAATTCACGGGCAAGCTTTTTTATCATTACATGCCTTGCTTCGTCTCCCTGATGCTCGATATTATGCATTTCTTTCATTCTTTCCTGTAGTGTATCAGGATTATAATTGTTTAGAATATCGTTTAATAGATTCGCAGCTTCACAGGAATAATTTACCAATTCCACAAATGTACTAAAATAGTTTTCATCTTTTTTTAGTGTCATAATTACTTCCTTTCTTTCACTTTTTATTTAAGTTATTTTATACATAATCAGTTATATTAAGTAGTGCATGTTGTTATATATATTTTGCTAAACATCTATGTAAAATATTTAGAATATCTTCATAAACAGCAGGGCCATTAAAAACCCTATCAGTCCGCATCCGGGGAATGTGAGAACCCATGCAAGTATCATTTCTTTGACTACACCCCAGTTTACAGAAGAAATTCGCTTCGCTGAACCAACACCCATAATTGCTGTAGTCTTGGTATGAGTTGTACTTACAGGAAGTCCCAGTGCGGAAGCTGCAAACAGGCAGATAACCGCAGCCATGTCAGCCGAAAAGCCTTGGTATTTCTCCAGCTTTACCATATCCATTCCCACTGATTTTATTATTCGGTATCCTCCTACTGAAGTACCTAGTGCCATAATTGCGGAACAAATAATAATTAACCATATAGGAATATGAAACTCCACTACCGTTGCCTGTCCTTGCGCCAAAAAGGCGCCCAACATAAATACGCCCATAAATTTTTGTCCATCCTGGGCTCCATGCATAAATGCCATACCTGCACTGGCGGCAACTTGCGAATATTTAAAAAAGTTATATGTCTTTTTTCTGTTAATTCCTTTAAAAATAAATTCAACTATTTTTACAACAAGTACACCCATAAAGAATCCTATCACCAAAGAAAGAAACAAGCCATAAATAACTTTTACCCATTCATTAGGATTTATACCTTTTATTCCCCTCTGAAGTGCAATTGCTGCACCAGAGATTCCCGCAATCAAAGCATGGCTTTCACTTGTTGGAATTCCAAACCACCATGCAGCCGTAGCCCAAATAACAATAGCAAAAAGTGCTGCGCAAAGAGCTACCAATGCTTCATGGGGATCTCCGCGGAAATCCACCATTTTGTAAATAGTCTGGGCAACAGTTGAATTAAATAATGTCATAACGAAAACTCCCAGAAAGTTGAAAACTGCAGCCATTATTATTGCAGCCCTGGGGCTCATTGAACGCGTAGAAATGCATGTAGCTATGGCATTAGGTGCATCTGTCCAGCCATTTACCAATATAACACCAAAGGTAAGAAGAGTTGTAATAAATAGTGCTAAATTAGATATAAATTGGCCTATAAAATCACCAAATGTAATAGTCATGTTGTAAATTCCCTCAATTTCTTCATTTTATCAAAAAATGAGATATTTTCACAAATATACACCTGTACTAGCATACCATTTTTTATTATATTGTACAATATATTTTATTAGTTTTGTATACAATAAACAATTTAATAATACATAATACAGAATATAATAGGCAGAAAAAACAACAAAAGTTCCACTAACTAAAATAATTATTAAATTAAATTAACATAAAATTAGAAAAACTGTTGATCGGATATTAGTTTAACCAAGAGCGAAATGAGTTTGCTTGTATAATATAATGGAGCTGAGGAAGGGACTCGAACCCTCGACCTATTGATTACGAATCAATTGCTCTACCGACTGAGCTACCCCAGCTAACAAAACTATGTTAAACCTTTTATATTATACAACATTATTGCAACGAAATCATCATCATTTTTATTTTTTTCACATAATCAAGTTCCGCTCTCCCAGGAAGAAAGGTAAGCTATCTGTTCTTCAGTTAGTGTATCGATTTCTATTCCCATGGTATTCAGTTTCAAGCGTGCAATTTCATGATCAATTTCTTTTGGAAGCACATATACCTTTTTATCCATTTTATCATGGTTTTTAACGATATATTCTGCAGCCAGCGCCTGATTTGCAAAACTCATATCCATAACAACAGCGGGATGCCCTTCTGCAGCAGCAAGATTAAGAAGTCTTCCTTCCGCAAGAAGATATATTTTCTTGCCGTTTTCCAACGTATATTCTTCAGTAAAATCCCGAACTATTCTTTTTGAAACAGATAAGCTTTCAAGTGCCTGGATATTTATCTCATCGTTAAAATGTCCGGAATTTGCAATAATGACACCGTCCTTGGCCAATTCCATATGTTTTTTATCTACTACATTTAAATTGCCTGTAACAGTAATAACAACATCTGCATCAACTATTGCCTGTTCCAGCTTCATTACCCTGAAACCATCCATAACTGCTTCAATGGCTTTAATATGGTCAACCTCCGTAACAATAACATTGGCGCCCATGCCCTTAGCCCTCATGGCAAGGCCTTTTCCACACCAGCCATACCCACATACCACAAAATTTTTACCGCATAAAAGAATATTGGTTGCCCTAAGAAGTCCATCAATGGTACTCTGGCCTGTTCCATACCTGTTATCAAAAAGATGTTTTGTCTCTGATTCATTAACAGCAATAACCGGAATTTGAAGCTTCTTCTCTCTTTCCATGCTTTTTAGCCTTATTACACCTGTAGTGGTCTCTTCCGTACTACCAAGAATATCTTTTAAATAGCTGTCCATATATTGTTTATGAAGCAGTCCCACCAAGTCTGCTCCGTCATCCTGTGTAATCTGCGGTTTATGTTCAATTACCGAAATCAAATGGTTATAATAAGTATCCCTATCTTCACCTTTTATTGCATATACAGATATACCATAATCCTTTACAAGTGAAGCAGCTACATCATCCTGAGTTGACAGAGGATTTGAGGCACACAATGCAACATCTGCCCCACCCTCTTTTAGAGTTCTCATTAAATTGGCTGTTTCAGTAGTAACATGAAGACAGCATGACATCCTTATACCTTTAAGAGGCTTTTCCTTGCTGAATCTTTCTCTTATAGATTTTAATACGGGCATTTGATTGTCTGCCCATTCAATTCTTAACTTTCCTTTTGTTGCCAGGGAAATATCCCGTATATGATGTTTTACCATATATACTCTCCTTTACATCTTCCAGTTTTCCATAATTTTACTAACAAGCATTGTGAACTTTTGTTCTGTTTCACCGGCTGTCTTAATTACTTCTTCATGATTTAAAGAATTATTGCCTATTCCTGCTGCCATATTAGTTATACATGATACTCCAAGGACTTTCATGCCACTGTGTCTGGCGGCAATAACTTCAGGAACTGTAGACATACCTACTGCATCAGCACCTAATATCCTAAGAGCTCTGATTTCTGCAGGAGTTTCATACATTGGTCCCTGTGTGAATGCATACACACCTTCTTTAATATCAAGAGAAAGTTCCTCTGCTGATTTTCTTGCAATCTCTCTTAAATCTTTATCATATGTATTACACATATCAGGAAACCTTTTACCATAGCTCTCCTCATTAATTCCTCTCAGTGGAGAAGGTGAAAAAAAACTTATGTGGTCGCTTATTATCATTAGGTCTCCAGGTTTAAAGTTTTCGTTTATTCCACCTGACGCATTTGTAACAAGTATGCTGCCAATACCTAGAAATTTAAATACCCTGATCCCAAATACCACCTGGTTAATATCATAACCCTCATAATAATGGAATCGGCCTTTCATGGCAGCAACCAGCCTTCCAAAGAAGCTCCCCAAGATTAGCTTGCCTGTATGGCCTTCTACAGTAGTATGAGGGAATCCCGGTATTTCATTATAATCAATTGCTACAGCATCATTTATTTTATCAGCCAGCGAACCTAAACCTGAACCTAGAATAATTCCTATTTCAGGCTGAAAATCTATTTTATTTCTAATATATTCTGCAGCTATCGCTGCCTTATTCATTGTTTCATTCATTTTTCTCGCACCAACATTTTTTATACATATTATACACCATTCCTGTTTTTTTAACATTAATATATGGCAAAATATTCTTTATGATTAAAATTATTTAAATGTTATAATATCCCCAAAGCAATATTTTTGCCCTGACAGGAGGAAAGTATGCTTAAATTCCCGCCTAAAAAACATATATTAAAAAAGTTCATAATTAATGTATCTATGGCTCTATCCTGCATTTGCATATTTTCTTTACTATTCACATGGGGTTTAACAAAAACTGTTTTAAATTCAAAAACGCATAAAATATTATTCTTAAAATATGATATATATTCTATAATTCAAAATTACATAGAAAAATCCGTAGGGACTTTAGAATATTATTTAGAAAGCCAGATGACTCAAAATAGTAACTTAAACGATCTACTTTCTTCTCTGCTGGAAAAAAATACATCCTACGATTTGATCAGGACAAATATTGACTCTCTCAGAGATGGTTTTTTTAAATATATAAATAGAGAAACAGAACTGCTTCCTGACATTTTTATTGATACTTCAAGCTTAAACCTGGGGAGTCCCCTTGAAGGTAATAATTTTTTTATGGGCAAAACATTTCTAACCGGACAAGCACCTTTAAAAATTGATAAAATTAACTTAAGTACTATACTCCATTATACTAACAGAAATACTCTGTGGGAATATTTATTGACAGCCAGGGTAGTCAGTTCTGTAATTAAAGTAACTCCCAAAATAACATTATTATTACTTGCACTAATTTTAGTCTTCAATATACTTCTTACTATGGAACCAGTTTCTATACTGAAACTGATAAGAAAAATAATTTTATACAGCGGTATTTTGCATCTATGTTCCGCTTTTGCCCTGTTTGCGTTAATGGAATTTTATATGTTTAAGTATTGTTATTCACCATTTTTCTTAAATAGTGATATATTAAAAATGATAATACCTTATATTAAAAACTGCACATTTCCCATGATATTTTTCTTATTACTTATTGGATTAACTTTTATTGTGCTGAACATGTTTTTACCAGGTCTATATAAATACATAGGTATATGCGCTTTCAAATATAGAGGTAAACTAAATAATAGGTTTATAATGAAGAAAAATTTCGTTAAATTTTTTCTTACAATTAGCTTGCTAATTATTTTTCTTTATTCCGGATCTACTGTTAATCAGATTTACCGAAGACTAGAATCTGATTATTTGTCTCTCCCTTTAACCAGGGCAAATAAGGCAGAAACCTTTGTTCAGGCAATTTCCGATGAAAACGAATTTATATATAGTTTAAGCGTCAAGGTTATATGCCGCAATACAGGCCATCCGGTTCAGGGAATTTTTGTTAATGTAAGTGACCAAATTGAAATTCAAAATCTAAGTAAATATGACAATTCCAGAAAAACTAATGAGGATGGCATTGTAAAGTTTAAGCTTGATAAAGGTATTTATAAAATAGATTTGCTTTCACTTTCCTTCCCCGAGAAATATAAACTGCCTCCTTCTGTGTTAGTAGACATAAAAAATCCTGGGACAATTTCTGTTCAATTAGAACTTGAAGAATCCCAGGAAATGTCTTGTTTTTATTCAATGAAATAACTTAGCCCAGCCGTTCTTCAATAATTTTTATAAGTTCATCAGCTCTTGAGGACAAGTACTCACTGTCTTTACCTTCAATCATTACCCTTATGAGGGGTTCAGTTCCTGACGGCCTTATAAGTACTCTTCCTTCACCGTTAAATTCATCTTCCAACTCCCTGCATTTGGCTGCAATTACTTCATCATCCATATACTTATGTTTATTACTATTTTTTACCCTGGCATTCCTTAGAACCTGGGGCAGCACTTTCATTACGGAAGATAACTCAGATAATTTTTGTCCTGAGTTTTTCATTACTTTAAGCAGTTGAAGTCCAGTTATGATTCCGTCACCCGTACTGCTATGCTCTAAGAAAATAATATGACCTGACTGTTCTCCGCCCAGGCAATAACCGCTAGAAAGCATTTCTTCCAAAACATACCTGTCTCCCACTTTTGTTCTTACCAAATCTATACCACTGGCCTTTGCCATTAAATCAAGTCCCAGATTGCTCATAACAGTTGCAACTATAGTATTTCTGTTTAGCCTGCCGCAACGTTTCAGATATAGGCCCAAAATCGCCATTATTTGATCCCCGTTAACCACATTGCCTTTTTCATCAACGGCCATGAGCCTGTCGGCATCCCCATCAAAGGCTAGGCCAACATCAGCTCCGGTTTCAAGGACTAACTTACATAATTCATCAGTATTGGTTGAACCGCATTTGTAATTTATATTTATGCCATCAGGCTGATTATTAATAACGTATATTTCAGCACCCAATTGTGACAATACAGTGGGCGCAGCTATATAAGATGCTCCGTTAGCACAATCCAGGGCAATTTTTATTCCCGTAAGATCACAATCTATTGTGTTCTTTAAAAAGTTTATGTAGTCATTCAAAGCATTATGTTCTATGCTTTTCCTGCCTATTTTACTGCCTAAAGCAAGAGGTATTTCTTCTGATTTGTTAAGTATCAAATCTTCAATCTTTTCCTCAATTTCATCGGAAAGTTTATATCCTTTGTTATTAAAAAATTTTATGCCATTGAACTCGTAAGGATTATGTGAAGCCGATATCACAACACCGGCATCTGCTCCATATAATTTCGTTAAATATGCTACAGCTGGTGTTGGTAAAACTCCAAGACATACAGCTTCTGCACCAACAGAACAAATTCCTGCTATCAAGGCAGCTTCAAGCATATGTCCAGAAATTCTTGTATCCATGCCAACGAGAATTTTAGGTGTGTGATTGGTTTCAGACGTTAAAACGAAAGCTCCCCCTTGACCGAGTTGATATGCCAACATAGGAGTTAATTCCTGATTTGCTACACCTCTCACTCCATCAGTTCCAAAAAGTTTTCCCATATTTTATTTGCCTCCCAAAATAAGCTTTTTTAGATAATTATATTATCATATGTTCTATACATCAAGATAATTTCCCAAATTTTGCTATTTATTCTAATTCTTCTTCTACTTTTTTACTTATTACTACCTCAACTTCATAGGATCCTATTAATCTGGAATTTTGAGGTAAGTCTACCATTAACGGAAGCAAGTAGGTTCCCTCATCCAACCCTGAAACATCTACTCTGGGTTTCAGACTTAACAAATTAACTCTGTCTAAGTCCATCTTTCTTCCTCTGAATGTAAATTCAATTTCTTCATTATTTATCATATATGTAAAAGAATCATCCACTACCGCATTAAGAAGATTTATTTCGTCGCCTCTTATGGTAAAAGACCTATCCTCCAATTTTTCAATAACTATATTTACCCTTATTTCTCCTGGTGTATTAATCAAAGTGACTCCTTCGGGCAGGCTTAGTGGTATAGTAGCACTTATACTGTTCTGAGCATCCTGTATATTAAGTGTTTCAGTCTTTAACTGATCAATTTGAGAAAGCGTCTCATGGGGTGCTCTTATTAACGCTGTTTCCGGAGCAATACTTCTGGATATTTCAATATAATCCTCTGCCGGGGACCCTGTAGTAACAAGTGCAATAGGAACTTCTTTGCCAACTTCAACAACCACATCCACAATAACATTCTTGCTCAAGTCAGCAATAATTTCACCATTTTTATTATATACTGTGCATTCTTTTTTAACCTCATAGTCCCGGTCAAGATCTTTTGGAATCTCCACAATCACTTTTACTTTGTCTATTGTATCCACCAGGGATTCAATATCTTTAAATTCAACACCTTCTGGCTTCACAAAGCTTCTTATTATTTTGTAGTTCTGTTTAGGAGTTCCATGTACTTCGATATCTATTGGAAAACTTGAAGTTTTAATTCTTTCAAGCTTAACACTAATAGTGGACGGAGACATGTTTACAACAACATCTTTTAAATCATGTTCCAGATTTATTGGTAAAAATTTATCATCTACTGAATTTATCTGGGAAAGATCAATTGATGCTTCAAAGTCTGTAGAAAGAATGTTTTTTACAATATCTGACCTTCCTCTGACGTACACTTCAACATTCCGGTTTACCTTATTTATTAGTTTAAGGTTCTTATATGCCAGGGTATTTTCATTCTCAATCTTTAATTCTACATTAATCTTTTTTGTTTCATAAGGATTGCTTATATTAAGCACATATAACCATAAGAGCATAGCCAGTAGAACTGAAAATATTTTTAAAGTTAAATCCTTTTTCAAGATCCCATTCATTTGCTCCTCACCTTCCATAATGACAACTTTTTATTCCAGGTGTCATCCTTTAACAAACTCTTATTTAAAGCTTTTCTTAAGGTATCAGGAGTTAAGTTTCTGGTAAGGCCTCCGTTCAGAGCAAAAGAAATCTTTCCTGATTCCTCCGAAACCACAACCGCAATACTGTCGGATATTTCTGTAATGCCTAACGCAGCCCTATGCCTTGTACCTAATTCTTTACTCAGATTTGGATTATCTGTGAGTGGCAAAAAGCAGGCTGCGGCTATTATCCTGTTGCCTCTGATTATAACCGCTCCATCATGTAATGGCGTGTTTGGAGTAAAAATATTAATTAGCAGTTCACTAGAAATGTTGGAATCAATTTGCGTTCCTGTATTTATAATATCACCGATTTTAGTGTTTCTCTCTATAACAATCAGAGCACCTGTATATGTCTTTGACAGCTCAACACAGGCTTTGACTATTTCCTCTATAATTGCTGTCTTCTGCACTCTTATATTTTCCATGTCAATATTAAAGAAATCTTTAAAACTAAAAAAGTCCCTCAAACTCCTTCTCCCTATCTGTTCAAGTCCTCTTCTTAACTCAGGCTGGAATAGAACAACCAAAGCTATGGCCACATATTGTATTGTTTTGTCCAGTATAAAGGCTATTGTTTTCAAACCCAGCCTCCTGCTTATTTCAGCTGCCGCAAGAATGAACAATATGCCCTTTATAAGCTGCCAGGCTCTTGTTTCTTTTACAAGAACAACTATTTTATAAATAACATAGGAAACAATTCCTACATCAATTATGACTTGAAGCACCGAGATGGGACCAGTATAACCTATGTAACCGGCAAAGTTCTGTATTAAATCATTAAAATTTATATTATTTATAATGTCCAAAAAGCCTCACGCCCTTAAAAACAAGTTCTATTTAAGAAAGGAATAGCTCATAATAGAATTATACTTTTTTATAATGAGTATGTAAAATATTTTTGTAGTTTGTTAACAATATAATAATATTTATGTAACAATTTAATCAGTGGAAATATCTACAGGAATTGAAATATCTAAATTCATAATAAAGGACGGTTTTTACACCGTCCAGTATGAAAATTTGGTGCGGATAAAGGGACTTGAACCCATACGGCTGCTCACCACTGGATCCTAAATCCAGCGCGTCTGCCAATTCCGCCATATCCGCATGCAGACAAATAAATTATAGTTATCTTTGATCAGTTTGTCAAGCTGATTTTGGGTTTCCTCAATCGCTTTCAAAAATGATTTATATGATGATTTCTATAAAAATAAAATCTTTTTATAATAAAAATGTTTTATATAGAAATATCAAGGAAAATATTATATAGTATTCGTATAATGTAAGAAGGAGTAAACCTTTATGATTTATATATTTCCATTCTTCTTCCTTCTATTAATTTTATTGGTCTATAGCTATCTTGAAGCAGGTTTTCTAGAAGTCAAGGGAGTTCGAATTTGTGAAAATAACGAGTGTCTTAAAATAGTGCAGCTATCAGATATACACTTTGGAAGGCTCAGAGTCAAAAAAGAAAAAATAAAACGTGAAATTGAAAAAGTTCAGCCGGATATTATACTTATTACTGGTGATTGCATTGAAGATCCAAAGGATGTAAATGGTTTTCTGGATTTTATAAACTATGTCAAAGGGAATTATATGACTTGTCTTTGCTTCGGAAATCACGATTATGGTGCTTTCATTAATGACAACAAGGCATTGAATGATTTTGTAAAAAACCTTAATGATATTGGTATTAAAGTACTTCAGGATGAATATATCCAGTATATCAAAAATAATAAAATATATAATATTATCGGATTCAAAGATATCAGCACCGGAAGTACTCACTTGGTTAGTGCTTTATACAATAAAGAAGACAATGTTTTCATGAATATTGGTTTTGCTCACAACCCGGATATTATTTTCCGGTTGCCAAGAAAGAGCCTTGATTATCTGTTATGTGGTCATTTTCACGGAGGCCAGATTTGGGCACCTTTTAACTTTGAGTTTAGAATTTTCAGAAAAGAAAAATTATGCAAAATGGGAATAAAACGTGGACTTCACAAAGTGAGAGGGATAAATCTATATATCAGCCGGGGCATCGGGAATGTAATTATTCCTTTAAGATTTTTATCTCCTCCTGAAATTACAGTTTTTTACCTGCCCTAATCTAAAATACCCTACTAAATTAGCAAAATAACGCATTACGGCCGGAATATAAATAATTGTGTATAACCCCGGCCGATTATCTAAACTTAATACCCAGGTTTACCCAAGAGCTTAAACATATTTTTCTTATAAGCTTCAACTCCAGGTTGGTTAAAAGGATTGACTCCCAATAAATATCCACTTATCCCGCAGGCTTTTTCAAAGAAATATACTAATTGCCCAAAGTAATATTCGTTCAATTCGGGTACTGAAATTACAAGATTTGGTACTCCCCCATCCACATGAGCCATTATAGTCCCTTTCATTGCCATTTTATTTATATAGTCTAAATCTTTACCTGCAAGATAATTAAGACCATCCAGGTCCTCTTTTAGTTCTTTTATTATAAGGTTTTTTGCCGGTTTTTCCACATTAAGGACTGTTTCAAAAATATTTCTCAAACCATCCTGTATATATTGGCCCAATGAATGAAGATCTGTTGTAAAATCAACTCCTGCAGGGAATATTCCTTTCTGGTCCTTTCCTTCACTTTCACCAAACAACTGTTTCCACCATTCAGTAAAATAGTGAAGGGATGGTTCATAGTTAACAATTATCTCCATGGTCTTATTTTTTCTATACAAAGCGTTTCGAACGGCTGCGTATTGATAACAATAATTATCTTCCAGTTTTGGATTACTATATAACTCATATGCTTTTAAAGCACCATCCATCATATTTTGTATATCGAGCCCGCATACAGCTATTGGCAGAAGTCCTACTGCCGTCAAAACAGAATATCTTCCTCCAATGTCATCTGGAATTACAAAACTATCATATCCTTCATCATCAGCAAGCTTTTTTAAGGCTCCCCTCTCTTTATCTGTGGTTGCATATATTCTTTTTTTAGCCCCTTCCTTTCCATACTTTTTTTCCATGTATTCCTTAAAAATCCTGAAAGCAATGGCAGATTCAGTAGTAGTTCCTGATTTGGAAATAACATTTATGGAAATATCCTTGCCTTCAAGAATTTCAAACAGATGGGTTAAATATACAGGACTTATATCCTTTCCTGCAAAATATATCTCTGGGTTACCTTTATTTAATTTTTTATCTGCCCGGCTTAAGATATTATGAAATGAGTGAGACAGTGCTTCTATTGCAGCCCTGGCTCCAAGATAAGATCCTCCTATTCCTATAACTACCAATGCATCTGAATCTGATCTTATCTTTTCTGCAGCCTTTAATATTCTTTCAAACTCGTCTCTCGAGTAATTTAAGGGTAGATCTACCCAGCCGAGATATTCTTTCCCTGCGCCGGTTTTATGATGTATCATATGATGGGCGGCATTTATGAAACATTCAAGATTATCTATTTCTTCTTGACTTATAAAATTTGTAGCATTGGAATAATCAAATTTAATTTTATCTATTTCACTCATAAATAAACCAGGTCCTCCAAAAATTTAATGATATTATTAAAAATAATATTAGATATATTAATCAAAAATATAATTTTATTTTTCAAACAAGCATTAATTTTTCATATCAGAATGATTGCACAGGTTAATTCAGGTTTTTATCTCCTCACTATCCTGGCAATCTTGAAACTGATTCAAATATAATTCGTAATATTTTCCCTTCTTCTGAAGAAGTTCAGAATGCCTTCCCTCTTCAATTATTCTTCCATCATCTATAACCAATATTTTATCAGCATGCTCAATTGTTGAAAGCCTGTGTGCAATAACTATTGATGTTCTTCCTTCAAAAAGAGTTTTTAATGCATCCTGTATGTGTTTTTCAGTTTCAGTATCTACGCTTGAGGTAGCTTCATCAAGGATTAATATCCTGGGTTTTGCAATTAAAGCCCTTGCAAAAGCAAGAAGCTGCCGTTGACCGGAGGATAATTTTGCTCCCCTTTCCTCAATTTCTGTATAATATCCATCCTTAAATCTTTCCACAAAAAGGTCTACCCTTGTTGCCCTGGCTGCTTCCATTACTTCTTCTTCAGTTGCATCCAATTTTCCGTATTTAATATTTTCCATTATTGTACCTGAGAAGAGGAAAGAATCCTGAAGCACCAAACCCATTTGCTTTCTCAGTGAAGCAATCTTAATGTCCTTTATGTCATAACCATCAATAAGTATCCTGCCCTCTATAGGGTCATAAAATCTCATTAATAAATTGATTATTGAGGTTTTACCGGCACCTGTAGGACCTACAAGTGCAACCATTTCCCCTGGTTTGACACTAAAGGATATATTATTTAACACCATTTTTTCATCAGGATTATATCCAAAAGATACATTATCGAATACAATACTTCCCTCTATCTCCTGTAATTCAAAGGCACCTGTTTTATCAACAATTTTGGGTTTAGTATCTAAAATGCCAAAAATCCTCTCTGAAGATGCCATGGCGCTTAATACCTGGCTATATACTTTACTAATTGCACTCAGGGGCGCCCAGAATCTCCATAGGTAGTTAATAAAGGCAACAACTGTTCCTATTGATTGCTCACCGTTTATAACCTGTCTTGCGCCGTACCATATTACAAAACATGAACCCAGAAGCCCAGCCATTTCTACCGTAGGCCATATAAACATTTCAATAATTATAGCTCTTACATTGGCCTTATAATTATCTCTATTAATTTGCTCAAACTTCTTTATATTGTGTTTTTCCCTTGAAAATGCCTGGATTACTTTTATTCCTTGTAAGGTTTCATTTAAATTAGCGTTTATTGCTGCAACAGTTCTCCTTGTTTTTGTCCAGGCCCTTTCACTGGTTGGCTTTATCTTTACAAGTACAAATATCAGAATGGGTAGAACTGAAACAGCCATAAGGGAAAGCTTAAAATTTAGTGAGAAAATAATAATTAGAATACCTATGACTGCAATACTTTCACTTATCAAGGTAGCCAGGCCTCCGCTAACAAGGTCGCTTATTGCCTGGACATCATTAGTTATCCTGGACATTATTTTCCCTACAGGTCTTCCGTCAAAGAACTCAAAAGACAGGGTTTGTATATGTTCAAACAGTTCTTTTCTTATATTATATATCATTCCCTGTGTGGTCGAATTAATAAGTTTGATTCTGATACGTTGAGAAACAAAACTAACCAGGTAAAGCCCCAGCAATGTAAAACCGGTTTTCATTATTACCGAAAAATTACCTTTCTCCATGCCGTTATCTATGGCAGTTTTAATAAAAAGTGGTTCAAGAAGACCTGCCGCAAGGCTTGTAATCAGTAAAAAAGTAATCAGAATTAATTCTTTTTTATAAGGACTGATATATTTAAATGTTCTTATTAAAAGTTTTAAATTAAATGGTTGTTCTTTTATTTCCTCATCAATATCATATATATTTGACATTACTGAATGCTTTCCTTTCTTCTGTTGTCTCTGTTTCTGCGTTTATGCTTTTTTATATCAGTACTCAATTAGCAAACAAATCCTGGTCTTTAAACTGGAGATGATAAATTGTAGAATAATACCCATTAGTCTTAATTAATTCTTCATGAGTACCTGTATCTACAATTTCTCCCTTATCCATAACCACAATTCTATCAACATTTTTTATAGTAGAAAGACGTTGTGCTATGATAATTGAAGTTCTTCCCTTCATTATCTCGTTTAATGAAGCCTGTATTTCTCTTTCTGTAGTAGTATCAACGCTGGAAGTGGCTTCATCAAAAAGCAGGATATCTGGGTCTCTAAGAATAGCTCTTGCTATAGATATTCTTTGCTTCTGGCCTCCGGAAAGGCCTATTCCTCTTTCGCCCACTCTAGTCTGATATCCCCGGGGCAAAGTTTTTATAAAGTTATGTATTTTGGATATTTTTGCGGCTTTCTCAATTTCATCCTGGGTCGCGTCAGGCTTACCATAGGCGATGTTTTCACGAATAGTATCAGAAAAAAGGAAGGGCTCCTGCATTACAATTCCTATATGGGAACGTAAATTTTCCAGTTTAATATTTTTTATATCAATCCCATTTATCTTTATACTTCCCTGAGAAGGGTCAAAGAAACGGGGAATAAGTCCAAGCAATGTACTCTTGCCTGAACCTGTTCCGCCAACTACTGCCACTCTTTCACCCGGTTTTATAGTTAAATTTATATTTTTCAGCGCAAGCTGCCCATCTGGGAAATAATAGCCTACATTATCAAATACAATACATCCCTTTGCATTGGTTAGTTCAACAGATTCCGGTAGATCCAAGACTTCCGGTTCTGCATCAAGTATCTCAAATATCCTTGGGGCTGCCGCAATTGCCTGCTGCATAACGTTTACCAGCCAGCCAGAAAATCTTATAGGCCAGACAAGTCCATAAACAAACCACTGCAAAGCTGTAAAAGTTCCCACTGAAATATGTCCTTTAATTACATAGTAACCTCCTGCGCAAATTAGAAGCAGGGATATGGATCCTCCAAGAAAATCCATAACAGGGAAAAATTCTGATTCCAGTTTAGCTCTGCTAAGGTTTTCCTTGAGGTTTCTTTTATTACTTTCGTTGAATTTGCCTTTTTCATACTCTTCTCTGGAAAACGCTTTTACAACCCTTATTCCGGAAATGTTCTCCTGAATTACAGTTGTAAGCTTACCCATTTCTTCCCTTATTCTTTCCCAGGCAGGATGCACTTTTTTACCAAATAATAACAGCAAAATTATAAGAAAAGGCACGGGCATTATTACAAACAGCGCAAGCCTCCAGCTTACCCATATATACAATCCGACAGTTACGGAAAAATTAAACAGGCAGAAGAAAAGGTTAATAAATCCGAACCCCAAAAATTCCCTTACACTTTCAATATCACCTGTCATCCTTGCCATTATCTGGCCGGTCTGATGTTTGTCAAAGAAGCTTGAAGAAAGCTTCTGGATATGCTCATAAAGATTGTTTCTTAAGTCATAGGCTATTTTTTGTCCTGTTCTTTCAATTAAAAATCCCTGAAGATATGCAAAAACTGACCTGACAATGGTCAGTCCTGCAATAATTAAGATATACCTCACGACAGTTTCCATATCTTTGGTATATATGCCTTTATCAATTGTATCTCTAAGTATAAAAGGTATTATGTAATCTATACTGGTATACAATATAATCATGAGCAATGCCAGAATTGACAAGAATTTGTAAGGCAATAGCATTTTTAATAGTCTTTTTAAAACCGTCACGCTGTTCCTCCGGTTATTCTTTCTATATTCTATCCCAGTTAATACCACTATTATTACTTAATGTATATCATCTATTAATAACATTCATTTTTATTGCTTTAATGTCATTGGTTTTTATTTTTGTTCATAATTTTGTATTGTTTCATAGATAGCCATAAGATTTTTATTTTTTACTCTTAATGGCAGTGCACATTCAGGTGATACAATTTTTATTCCGTTTTCCAATATATATTCAACCTGTTTCTTAACGTCATCTACGCTTCCGTTTAATAATATATCCGGATTATTTACGCATCCTGTAAGTCTCATAGTCCCTGCAGCTTTCATAGCTTCCTGTATATCATTTTTTGAATCAAAATGGAATAATGAAAATCCTGCTTCAGCAAAAAATGGAATTCTGTCTATAGTATAACCACAGCAGTGCAATATCATTTTATTCTTGCCAAAGTATTCATTAATTTCTTTATGTACAGGCAATAGATATTCTTTATAGGTTTTTGCACTGACCAGATCAGCTGTAGCATGATCAGCTATAGTGACCACATCGGCACCTGCTTCAAACTGAGCCTGGGCAAACTTTATACTGATTTCCTTAAACAAATTAAGGAACTCTCTTACGGTATCAGGCTCTGTTATAGTTTCTATCAGGAAATCTTCAAGTCCGTGGAGATGATATGATAGTGTCCACGGCCCCATAACTTTTCCTATTATTAAAGCATCTTTTCCCATTTTATTTCTTAATTTTTTTATTGCATCCAATACAGTTTTTATAGGAATACGATCTAAAAAATCCTCAGGCATTTTAAATTCATCCGGCTGGCTAAAAACAGTACTTTTCTGGTTAGGCATTGTTTCCATGTCTCCCCAGTCGATTTTACATCCAAAAGCTGCTGCTTCCTGAGTAACACTAAAGTAAGGCATTATACTGGCAAAACCCAGTTTTTCATATGGATATGCAGCCAATGCAGCCATTTTATCTGAGTCAAGGTGCACTTCATTAAATCTTATTCCTAATTCTTTGCAACTTTCAGAAGTAGCTGCAGATACAGGATTAATTACCATGGAATTTTCTATCTCCTGACCATTAAGATATGCAAAAAATTGTTCTTTATAATTTAAGCTTTTTTTAATCATATTAATCCCCCCTGAAAAAATAATATTTAATTTCTTTTGCAAATTCACTCAGCAGTTATAAAACAGCCTACTCTGATTTATTATCTCATAACTTCCGATAAAAGTTTATACTTTTTTTTTATATGATTAATTTTTTATATTTTTTTAATTATTTTACATAATGTGAAATATTTTATACGAAAAAATTTTTTAAATCAGTAGATACTATGTTTGCAAACGATTTTTTACTAAAAATCTATTGATTAAGATAAGGCAGGTGCAAAATATGGCAGCAAAGAAGAATAATAACGACTCCTGGACCAAGTTTAAAATGGAATGTGCTCAGGAAGTTGGACATCTCCAATATGTAAAGGAAAACAACGATCATTATAAGGGCGATGTTCCCAGCAGAGTTAATGGTCAACAGGGCGGGCCGATAGGCGGACAAATGGTTAAAAGAATGATAGAAATGGCCAAAAATCAGCTTAAATAAGCAGCAATAAACCAACAAAATAAAAAAAGACGGTTCTTAGGGCATCATTCCAGCCCCTGAAAGAACCGCTTTTTTTATATTTTCTTTCCTACTCGATTTACTAACTTACTCTCTCAATTTAGCACCTAATTTTATTTCAAGCTGTTTCAGTATATCTTTCATAACAGCGTTTACTTCTTCATCTGTAAGAGTTCTGTCTTCACTTCTGAATGAAATTGAATAAGCAACACTCTTCATTCCTTCCGGAACTTGTTTACCTTTATAGACATCAAATAGTGTTATTTCTTCCAGAATTGCACCGGAATATTTCCTGATAATATTTTCTATTTCTATAACTAGTACTTCATCCTTTATCAGAAGTGCTATATCCCTTGTGACTGCAGGATATTTGGGCAATGGCCTGTAATCTCTTCCAAGATCAGCATACTTTATAAGAGGCTCAACTTCAATAACACCAATATAGGTTCTGTCAGGAGCTTCATATTCCTGCGCTACATCCGGATGAATCTCTCCTATGACACCAATGTTTTCTCCATTCAAAAGTATTCTTGCCGTCCTTCCCGGATGGAAAGTAGGATTATCTTTTTCAGGAAGATATTCAACATTATTTATTCCAAGAACATCAAAAAGCTCCTGTGCTATTCCCTTTAGATCAAAGAAGTCCAGATTGCCGTACAATCCTATTGTAAGTACCATATTCTCCCGAGGAAGTTTTCCGCTTTCTATGCCTTCAGGTATATACACATAGGATGTATCAAAGAATTTACCTTCAGGGACCTTTCTATTGAAATTCCTGCTTATTATCTCCAGCATATCCGGTATGGTCGTGGTTCTCATTATGCTGTAATCTTCCCCAAGTGGATTTAAAATAACCACTGCATTTCTCAGCCTGTCGTTTTCAGGAATCCTTATCCTATCAAAAACTTTTGGACTGGTAAAAGAATAAGAATAAGTTTCATGGAGCCCACAGGATATCATAGTGTTCTTAATTATATCCTCAATTTTCTGTTTTCTGGTTTTGCCTCCTAAAGTTGCATTTTTACCGGAAAGGAGGGTAGCCTCAATGTTATTATAGTCGTAGAATCTTGCAATTTCTTCAGCAAGATCAGCCTGTTCCTCAATATCTCCCCTGAAACTCGGAATTTTCACATCCATAGTTTCACTGTCCACTTCAAATTCCAAGGCTTTCAGTATATCTATCATTTTTTTCGTTTCTATATTTGTACCAAGAAGAGCGTTTATTTTTTCAGGATGCAGTTTAATATACCTGTCAACATATTTTTTAGGATAACAGTCAATAATTCCTTTGCAAACTACCCCTGCACCCAGTTCTTCCACCAATTGTGCAGCCCTGTCAATTGCAGTAATAACATTTTGGATGTCCAGTCCTTTTTCGAAACGGCTGGAAGCTTCTGTTCTCAGGCCAAGTTTCTTAGCTCCAAGCCTTACTGTAATCCCGTCAAATGTAGCAGATTCAAATAATATCATTTTAGTATTTTCTGTGATTTCTGAATTTGCGCCTCCCATAACACCTGCAATTCCTACGGGTTTTTCTTCATCGGCAATAACAAGCATGGATGAATCCAATACTCTATCCTGATCATCAAGAGTTTTCAATAATTCACCATTTTTTGCCCTTCTTACAATGATTTTTTTACCTTGAAGGCGGTCCAGATCAAAAGCGTGCATTGGCTGGCCAAGCTCTAACATTACATAATTTGTTATATCAACAATATTATTAATTGGCCTTACTCCAGCTGCCTTTAATCTTCTTCTTAACCATTCAGGTGAAGGTTCAATTTTTACATCTTTTACAACCCTTGCTGCATATCTTGGGCACAAATCCGGATCTTCTATTTTAACAGTTGCGTAAGAATTAACATCGTCTCCTTCTTCCCGCAGAGTTATTTCAGGTTTTTTAAGTTCAGTCCTGAGAGCTGCAGAAGCTTCCCTGGCTATTCCAAGTACACTTAGGCAGTCCGGCCTGTTTGATGTTATTTCAAATTCAAATACAGTATCATTAAGCCCCAAAACTTCCTTAATGTCTTTTCCAACAGGTGTGTCAGGACTAAGAATAAGTATACCATCCTCAATACTTCCCGGATAATCCTCCTTAGTAATGCCCAGTTCTTTTACAGAACACATCATACCCTGGGATTCTACTCCTCTGATTTTCCCTTTTTTAATTTTTATTCCCCCAGGCAATGTAGAACCATGCAACGCAACAGGTACAATATCACCCTCATTGACATTGGGTGCTCCTGTTACAATCTGCAATTTCTCACCAGCTACATCCACCTGGCATACTACAAGTTTGTCTGCATTAGGATGCTTTTCAACAGAAAGAACTTTTCCTGTAACAACATTAGTAATCTCATCACCTTGAACTTCAATTCCTTCAACTTTTGAGCCCGACAGGGTCATTGCGTCGGAAAACTCCTTTGTAGTTACATTTATATCAACATAATCTCTTAACCAATTAAGCGGCACTTTCATCTTTATTGCTCCTTTCTCATTTTACCTGTAATTTAGTTTAAGGACTTTCCCTGGGAATACTTCTTAGAATTGTTTCAAAAATCTCAAATCATTTTCGTACATCAATCTCATATCATCAATAATGAATTTACCCATGGCTGTTCTTTCCACACCAAGGCCAAAAGCAAAACCACTATAAACATCCGGGTCTATTCCGCATATTCTAAGAACCTTGGGATGAACCATACCAGCACCCAATATTTCTATCCATCCCTCTCCCTTACAGGTTCTGCAACCCTTTCCGCCACAGGACCAGCAGGACACATCTACCTCTGCACTCGGTTCAGTAAAGGGAAAATGATGTGGCCTGAGCCTGATTTTCGTTTCCTCTCCGAACAGCTTTTGTGCAAAAAGCCTCAGAGTTCCGACCAGGTCGCCCATAGTGACGCCTTTATCTACTACAAGACCTTCAACCTGGTGGAAAATTGGAGAATGGGTAGCATCTACTGCATCCGAACGATATACTCTGCCGGGACATATTATCTTAATGGGTGGTTTTTTGTTCTCCATTACTCTTATCTGAACAGGAGATGTCTGGGTTCTTAATAAAATATTCTCTGTAATATAAAATGTATCTTGAGTATCTCTCGCAGGATGTCCCTTTGGTATATTAAGAGCCTCAAAATTATAATAATCATATTCTACTTCAGGTCCTTCAGCAATTTCATAACCCATTCCTATAAAAACTTCTTTGATTTCGTCCATAACAATGCTCAAGGGATGTTTTTTCCCCAAAACTTTTCTTCTCCCGGGCATGGTTACGTCAATTACTTCATTCTTGAGCTTGATTTCTTTCTCTTTTTCTGCAAGTTCTTTTTTCCTTAGCTCCAGTTTATCTTCAATATACTCTCTCACTTCATTGGCATACTGCCCGATTACAGGCCTCTCTTCAGGGGATAATGCACCCATACCTCTCAAAACCTGCGTCAGCTCTCCTTTTTTTCCAAGATATTTTATCCTGAAACTGTCAAGTTCCTGCATTGTACTAATTAGAGATAGCTCCTTTTCTGCATTTGTTTTTATTTTGTTTAGTTGCTCTTTCATCTTATTAATCCTCCTCCGTGAAACTATAAACATTTTCTACTGGCACTATGCAGTTCATGTATTGCGCAATATTTTTCAACTATTAAAACAACTCTTAAATTTAAAATCAAAAAACTTCAAGACCAAATAAAAATCTAACTAATTAATAGCAAAAATAAAACCTTCATCCTCAAGGGACGAAGGTCAATCTCCGCGGTACCACCCAAATTTTTGCTTCAAAATATAATCTTAAAGCAAACTCTCATGGACACAAATCATGTCCTCATAATTATAACGGTTATGAGCCCGGCATCTCCTACTATTAGTTCAGGATGCTGCTCCGGAGGGAACTTCAACGATCCGCTTCATAAGGTTGCTTTCAGCCTCTGGCAACCTCTCTCTGGAAAGAGTCAAAATCGCCTACTTTTCTCCTTCATAGCTTTAATCTTATTTTATTCAGTTATTATTGCATAATTATAGCATATTAATTCCAGAGAAACAATGTTAAAAAAATTTTAGTGTGTTTATTTTATGATTCTTAATTGAAAAAGTTATTTCCACCCCAAATTCATAGGTAGTGGAAATAAGTTTTGCAAATCAGGAAAAAAAGAAAAGTGGAAATTAATTTTGCAAACATCTTTTTAGTTCATCCACCCTCAT
>DULL01000077.1 GCA_012840395.1 Clostridiaceae bacterium
ATCGAAGCCCCCTGCCACTACGAGAATAATTTAGACAAAAGGTATCAGAATTCCTATGTGGTTGTCAAAGAGCTTAAAGTTGATTTTTCAGCACGTCGAAAAACTAACTATATTGTACAAGGAGGTTATATATGGATTCAACAACTGCTGCTCCAGAAGGCGTATTAGGGTTAATAAGTTTTTTGCCAATAATATTGATGTTTGTTGCCATGTACTTTATCCTGATTATTCCTCAGAGAAAAAGGGATAAAAAGGTCAGGGAAATGTTAGACTCTTTAAAAGTAGGCGACAAAGTAACTACTCTTGGGGGCGTTACAGGCCGTATTGTGAATATTAAGGACGATGAAGTAACAATAGAAACAAGTGTGGAAAAAACTAAAATACTCTTTAAGAAATGGGGAATTAAAGAAGTTGACAAACCCATTGAAGGATAATTATTTTGCCAATCAAGAAGCTTAAATATTATGATAAACTGAATCCCCGATCGAAGCGAGTTTGATAGTAGTCTAAATAGCTTGCAGGAGTGATTTTAGAATTATAAATTATAATTTTAAAATCACTTTTTTGTTCTAATATTGGTTCCTCTAAAATAAAGATTATAGTAGTACTTGTTATTTTGGAGGTGCGTTATGTCAAGAAATAAAGGCATAAGCTCAAAGTCGGCACAGACCAGCAAGATCAGCTTATTATCCATAGTGAAGGCTGTTGCTCTGTCTTATATAATAACTATTCCCATATTTACTGTATTGGCCTTATTGATTACCTACACTAATTTTCCTGACAAATTTATATTACCGGGTGTAATTGTAACTACAATAATCAGCATTTTAATTGCAGGAACTTCTTCAAGCAGGAATCTGAAAAGCAATGGATGGTTAAATGGGGGATTAGTAGGGTTAGTTTATATGATTGTTCTTTATCTGCTTAGCAGCATAGTATTCAAAGATTTTTCAATAAATGAACATGTGCTGACGATGACGGTCATTGGAATTCTGACAGGTTCAATCGGAGGTATTATTGGAATAAATATCAGAAGATAGTAGGTTAGAAGCTGATAGTTTAGTAAATAATAGATTACAAGATAATAGGTTACAAGATAATAGGGCGCAATTTTAGTTGAAAGCTAAAAAGTGTAATTATAATAATATGAAATTTACGGATAAATAGACATTTTTTTTTAATAAATAGATAAAAGTGAAAAATAAGTTGAAAAAGGATAAGGCAATTGATAGAATAAAAACCAGATAGTGAGAAAAGTCTGCTTTATGTGGAGGATATTAAATGAAAGCAAGACTCATAAAGATACTGGCATTTGTTGCTATATCAATTGCTCTTTTATATTTTGCTGGAATATATCTGGTTAATAAGGCTTTTGATATACTAATACTTTCTCAAATTGGAGATTTAAATTTTTATAAGGAATTTAAATTAGAAGAATCGGAAACGCCCTCATTATCGGATAATTTAAATGATTTTGAGCAGCCTGAGCCAAAAGATAAAGAGGTAAATAAAGAAACCAGCAAAGGGGCCTCTGATGTTGCTGATATAAATTATGGTATTGGAGAAAATAAGAATAGTTCTGATGCTAATTCTGATGATAAATTAGTCCCAGCAGGTAATGATTATAATAAGCATACAAAAAATGCTGATTCTTCAGCAACAGTTTCTGCGGAAGTTGATGCAACAGAGAAAAATACTGCGGTAACAAATAAACCAAAAGATAATACTGCAGAAGCAAATACTCCAAACACCAATAACATGGATGCCAGTGACACCAAACCTCCAGATACCAATGGTTCTGCCGGAAGAAGCAATAATCAGCCTGACAGGGAAATCCAGGGGACAAGCCGGCAGGAAGTTGCTATTACCGAAGAAAGAGTTAAGGAGTTAGAGAATAAGGTTTCATTGTCGGATAAAGGAAAAGCGCTGCAGATTGTTGCTTCGAGATTAAAAGCAGAAGATATTTCTTTACTTAGAAGTATGGCTAAAAATGGAATTACTGCAGAAGAGATCGAGATGGCCAAAAAAATTTTAAAAGAGAGAATTACCGAAGAAGAAAAAGAATTTTTGAAAGGATTACTTTCAAAATATAATATTTTTCCCTGATCCATTATGCCTAATTCTGTTTTAATAGGGAAGTATCTATGCTATAATAATCTGTGCTATAATATAATAAGAAAATTATTTGGGAGGCTGTTACATGAAACATATAAAAACTATTAACAGTAAAGTACTTATCGAAAGTATGAAAAACGGTGGATGCGGTGAATGTCAGACATCTTGCCAGTCTGCATGCAAGACTTCCTGTACTGTTGCGAATCAAAAATGTGAAAAATAAAATTAGGGGAAACAAGAGGACGGTTTTCCCGTTAACTTGAGTGTTAACAGGAGGCCGTCTTCTTATTTGATCTTTTTTAAATAGTTTTTGGAGTAGTTTTTGGAGGATATCATGATACACAAATATAAGCTTTATGACACAAATATTGTGTTGGATGTAAACAGCGGAGCAGTCCATGTATTTGACCAGGCTGCCTATGATATTATAGATTACTATAAAAAGGAAAATGTTGATGATATAAAAAAGAGATTTTCTTCAGTATATAATCTTTCAGTTGTTGAAGAGGCCTTGAAAGAAATTGAAGAGCTTGAAAAACAAGGTTTGTTGTTTACTGATGATATCTATGAGCAAAATGTTCCGTTAATGAACAGAAAACCCGTTGTAAAAGCTTTGTGCCTGCATGTTGCCCATGATTGCAACATGAGGTGTAAATACTGTTTTGCTTCAACTGGAGATTTTGGAATAAAAAGAGCTTTAATGGATCCCGAGATTGGTAAGAAAGCTATTGATTTTATTATTAATGCTTCTGGTTCCCGTAGGAATTTGGAAATAGACTTTTTTGGCGGTGAGCCGCTCCTTAATATGAAAACAGTTAAAGAAATAGTTTCTTACGCCAGGGAAAAAGAAAAGAAATATAATAAGAAATTCAGGTTTACCATTACAACAAACGCCCTATTATTAAATGATGAAAATATAGACTATATTAATAAAAATATGAATAATGTGGTACTCAGCATTGATGGCAGAAAGGAAATTAATGACTTAATGAGAATAAAAGTAGACGGTTCGGGAACATATGACAGCATAATCGAAAAAATAAAGAAAATTGCTGAGTCCAGAAATCAGGATAACTATTATGTAAGAGGTACTTTTACCCATAAGAATCTTGATTTCTCAGAAGATGTGATGCATCTTGCAAATGAGGGTTTTAAGCAGATATCGGTAGAACCTGTGGTTGCTCAGGATGGGTCTGGGTATGAGATAAAAGAAAGTGACCTTGATATACTTTTTAAGGAATATGAAAAATTAGCTTTAGAATATGTAAATAGAAGAAAAGAGGGAAAAGGCTTTAATTTTTTCCACTATATGATTGATTTGGAGCAGGGCCCTTGTGTAATAAAAAGACTTACCGGATGCGGTTCAGGATTCGAATATCTGGCTGTATCGCCTGAAGGTGACCTTTATCCCTGTCACCAATTTGTAGGTATGGAGGATTTTAAAATAGGTAATGTGGCAACTCTGGAAGATAAGGGATTGAACCTGGAGATTCAATCACAGTTTATTAATTCAAATATTTATACTAAGGATGAATGCCGCAAATGCTGGGCAAAATTTTATTGTAGCGGTGGATGTGCTGCAAATGCATATCAGTTTAATAAAGATATAAATATTCCATATAAGATAGGTTGTGAACTTGAAAGAAAGCGTGTTGAATGTGCCATTTGGATTAAGACTCAGGAAATGTTATAAAGTTTTAAATGGAGATTTATATAAAAACAGGATATATATATAAAGTGGATAATATATAAGAATAATAAAATATTAATAAGCTTTATAAATGGCAGTGAGATATAAGATGCATGATGGGAGAGAAAAATTGATAACAGTAAGCGATGTTAAAAAAAGTGAGGAAGTAAAAAACTTTCTTATATTGGCAGATAAGCAGATGCAAATAAAAGGTTATACTGAGCATTCTTTCAGGCATGTAGGCCTGGTATCAAAGCATGCAGGAAATATTCTAAAGGATTTAGGATATCCCGAAAGAGAAGTTGAGCTGGCCAAAATTGCTGGTTATCTCCATGATATAGGAAATGCGGTAAACAGGGCAGACCATGCCCATACAGGCGCCATAATGGCTTACAATATTCTTACTAAGATGGGGATGGACTATCAGGAAGCAGGAGAAATAATGATGGCAATTGGAAATCACGATGAAAAATCAGGGACTGCCGTCAGCAATATTTCCGCAGCTTTGATTTTAGCAGACAAATCAGATGTGCATAGAAGCAGGGTCAGGAATAGGGATATTTCTACATTTGATATTCATGACAGAGTTAATTATGCTGTTAAAAGCTCAATTATCAGCATACAAAAGGAAAATAAAATTGCATTGCTTAATCTTCTTATTGATACAAAAATATGTCCTGTCATGGATTATTTTGAAATTTTTTTGGATAGAATGAGTATGAACAGAAGAGCTGCTGAATTCTTAGGTTTAAGTTTTCAGCTGATTATAAATGATACAAGGTTACTTTAATAAAAAGTTGCTTTAGTAAAAGGATTAACTTTGCAGTCAGGCCTAAAAATAGCAACACTGCTATTTTTTTTGCAGTATTGACTCAAATTGCCCGTAGATATATAATAACCACATGTGGACAAGAACAGAAGGGGGAATTTAACAAATGAACGGAAACAACTGGGTTAAATTTGCTGCAGTTATAATTATATTTGGAATTTTAACCTATCTGGTTTCCTTCGGAGCTCCGGCTCTGGGTATACCTAGCATAGAAGAAATGAGATTGGGTATTGATATTAAAGGTGGCATATATACTGTATTATACCCCGATATTCAAGATGGAAGTAAACCTACCGATGAACAATTACAGGCGGCGAGGACTGTAATAGAGAAAAGACTTGATAATAAGGGAATCTATGACAGGAATGTTGCTATCGAAAGTGAATATGGTAGAATTGTTGTAGAAATTCCGTATAAACCTGGTGAAACTGACCTGAACCCTCAAAAAGCCATAGATGAACTTGGAGCTACAGCTTTGCTGACTTTCCAGGAAGTAGATGAGGCACAGGTTGATGAAAAAACAGGATTACCATTGCCCACTGGACGCATAGTAATAGAAGGTAAACATGTTAAAGATGCAAATGTGCAATCCAATCCTCAAACCGGTGAGGTTGTGGTTGCTCTTGAACTTAATGATGAAGGTGCCGAAAGATTTGCAGAAGCAACAGGCAGATTGGTTGGTAAGAGAATAGCAATCTTTATGGATGATAATCTAATTGTTGCTCCAGTAGTTAATGAAATGATACCTAACGGACAAGCTATAATTACTGGACAGAGAGATGCAAAGGAAGCGGGAGAGCTTGCGGATACAATTAGAGCAGGTGCTTTACCCTTTAAATTGGTTCCAAGGCATTTGAGTTCAATTACACCTTTATTAGGTGAGGGCGCCTTGAATGTAACAATTAATGCTGGAATTATAGCTTTTATTTTAATTTGCCTGTTTATGATAGTGTATTACAGACTGCCGGGTATTGTGGCATCTATTGCACTTTTTGGACTTATAGTGATGCAGCTTCTTGCCATTACTGTTTTGAAAGTATCTCTTACCCTTCCGGGTATTGCAGGTATAATACTTTCAATTGGTATGGGCGTTGATGCTAATGTTATTATCTTTGAAAGAATTAAAGAAGAGCTGAGAAACGGCAAAACACTCGGTTTGTCAGTTGATCTTGGCTTTAAGAGAGCATTTGCAGCAATTCTGGATTCAAACGTTACAACCCTGATTACTGCAATTGTATTATACTGGTTAGGAACAGGTCCGATTAGAGGATTTGCTGTAACACTTGCAATAGGTGTGGCACTAAGCTTTATTACAGCTATAACAGCTACAAAGACAATGCTAAGGGCATTAGCTGGCGTCAAAGCATTTAAGAACCATAAGTTATACGGTGTAAAAGGAGGTGCCGCCTAAATGATTAATTTTGATATAGTTGGAAAAAGAAAAATAAGCTTTACAATATCTTTAATAGTATTATTGGCCGGCATAATTGGTTTTATTATAAACGGTATACAACTGGACATACAGTTCCAGGGAGGAACCATTATACAAATACAAATGCCTGATGAAGATTTTAACAGCGATGAAATTCAAACTGTCATTTCTGAAGCCCTGGGCAAAAATATTGTTGCCAATAAGCTTGAGACTATAACCGCAAAAGAAGATGAAGATAAAGTTAATATGCTTACCCTTAAGGTTTCAAAAGCTGATACCTTGACTACGGAAGAATTAAATAAGGTTATAGATATTCTGCATGAAAAATATAATGTAGAGACTGACGCTGAAATGAATGTCCAGAATGTTCAGCCGTTTATTGGCGCAGAATTGCTTGGAAATGGTGTAAAGGCAGCTATTCTCGCATCTATATTGATAGTGCTTTATGTATGGAAGCGTTTCAGTGTAATGTCCGGTCTCTCATCAGCAGTAATAGCAGTTTTGGCATTGGTTCATGATGCATTTGTAATGTTCACCGTTTATATTTTATTCAGAATACCGGTTAATGAGTCTTTTATTGCCGCAATACTCACTATATTAGGTTATTCAATAAACGCTACAATTATTATTTATGACAGAATAAGAGAAAACACGGGACTTATGAGGAAAGCATCACTGAAAGAACTTGTTAATACAAGTATTAATCAGACTTTTGCAAGGTCTATCAATACAACAATTACAACATTTATTGCTGTAGTATGTGTATACATTTTTGCAGCGATAAATAATATACAATCCCTGACTGATTTTACATTCCCGTTAATAATAGGCCTTATAAGCGGAACATTCTCATCATTGTGCCTCGTAGGACCCGTATGGGTTATGTGGGAAGAGCGCAAAAAGGGCAAAAAATTATCTTCCAAGACTGCTAAGGTATAAAAATTGTAAGGGAAAAAATATGGTATAATTATTGTTAGACACATAAACTTGCCAGATATAAGAAATACCTGACATAAAAAACACCTGAAAATCAGGTGTTTTTTTATGTCCTTTTTGAGATATAGTCGAATATAAGACCCCCAATAATAAATTCAGCCAGAATCATAAAACTTGTTACAATTACTTCAGTAGAGATAAATTCATAGTATGGATCATATCTAAGTACTACTCTATTATAAAGCATCAGAAGAGTTCCGAGAGCAAATATAGCTAAAAATATCCATAAACCATATTTTATTATCTTTTTAGGGATAGCATCTACTTTAAGGAAAGCAGAATATATCTTTTTTAGATTTTTTGATATTTTCAACAGCATTATTTCCTTACCCCCCCTTTACATATCATTTTTTAGGAAATATATATTATAATATTAAACCCATTAGCTTAATATCTGTTTCTGACGCAGAGTTATAGTATATGTTAACATAAACTAATTATGACTTTCAATGTAAAAGTATGCCAAATTTCTATTAAGAGATATTTTTTTCATCTAAATCTTTTATTTAAATATATACATAAATATCTTATATTAGACAACATACAACATTAGCCTACATTATATTTGAGAGTTAATATCAAAAATATAATAATTGGCAAAGATTCTCACGATGACTTTCAATATTAATATTTCAGGCAATAATTTATAATTTACATAAACATATAAATTGCAACATAGAGAAAAAGTATTAATCTAGGGAAGGGGAGAATCAAAATGATGAGTAAATACTTAGAGAAAAAAGTGATTGTGTTTTTTGATGGCGAAAACAACAAAGAAAAGGATCTGATGGAACTGGAATACTATTTAACAGAGAGCGACGAATTTGAGCCGGATGAGATTGAATCATATAATCTGGAAATTGACAAACAGTATGGAGTAGAAATAGTTAAAATAGTAAATGGAACAATGATTGAAAACAAGCTGATAAAAAATCTGACCAACTGTCGGGATCAAGCCCTTGAAGTATTGAAGAAACTTATATATAATACTGTAACTCCAATGAGTATGCTCCCCATATTAGATGATCTGTTAGGTGCATTATAAAAGAAAACAGGAAAATTTAGTCCCCGAGATGTTTTTGGCAAGTATAAATTCGAGCAGTGCGGAACTTAATTTTCCGAGCACCCCATACCCATTACTGGGATTTCATGGTTGAATGTGTTAGCCTGTAACTTTGCCCTTGAAAAACCAGCAGGTGG
>DULL01000078.1 GCA_012840395.1 Clostridiaceae bacterium
ATGTATATGAGTATTATGTAGACCGAGGGTTACCGGAAGAAGAATTCAGGGTTAAAATGTCTAAGGCATTTGATCAATGGCTGGGCAAAGGCTTTAGTTTTTCGTCCTAATCTATTTGACGCTTACATTTGATTTCAGTAAAAATTTGCATTAAAAACTTGTAACATTCGTCTCATAGGGCAATTATGATTACTTCTCTTTGTAAATGACTAACCCACTTTAAAACCTGGAAATTCTCAAGCTACGTAATGCTCTTAAAGTTTAAGCTCAGAATACAAATTGAATTTTCTTTCGACTATTTATAGCGATTTCACTCTATACTGAGCATTTAAATCCTATGCTCTTATTATTATTTAGAAATAAAAAAGTTGAAGCAGTTTTCAACTACTCCAACTTTTTTAAAACTTTAAAAAATTATTTAGCAGAAACTGCGTCATTATTGTTATAACAATAAGTAGGAATTACCTTTGCAATATTTTCTCTGATTGAAGATTGATCATTTAGGCTATTCTCAAGTAGTTTTACGCATAGAAGTACCTCGTTGAAGCTGAGGTCTAATGGTTTTGCGATGAATATTTTCTCATGCTTTGTCTTGCGAAGGTTTTCTTCTGCCATAAGCATTTCTTCGTACAGCTTCTCACCTGGCCTTAATCCGGTAAATTGGATTTTAATATCTTCATCAGGAACAAAACCAGATAATCTGATTAAATCTCTTGCTAAATCAACAATCTTTACAGGTTCACCCATATCAAGAATAAATACCTCTCCACCTTTCGCAATAGCTCCTGCCTGTATTACTAACTGAGCAGCTTCAGGTATGGTCATGAAATACCTGATTACATCCGGATGAGTTACGGTTACAGGACCGCCTTGTTCGATTTGCTTTTTGAATAATGGTACGACACTTCCATTGCTGCCCAGTACATTTCCAAACCTGACGGCTGCAAATTCAGTCTTGCTATTCTTGTCTAAAGACTGGATAATCATTTCAGCCATACGTTTTGTAGCGCCCATTACATTTGTGGGATTAACTGCCTTATCACTGGATATTAGAACAAATTTTTTTACTCCGTAACGGTCGGCGCACTCAGCAGTATAAAGTGTACCTAGAACGTTATTTTTAATTGCTTCTGTTGGGTTATCCTCCATTAATGGTACATGTTTATGAGCAGCGGCATGAAAAACAACACCAGGTCTATACTTTTCAAAAATCTGTTCGAGACGTTGTTTGTCTCTTACTGAACCAATAAGTACTTTCAGATCAATAGTATTCTTTGATTTATATAAAAGCTCATTTTGAAGTTCATAAGCATTGTTTTCATAAATATCTAGAATTAGTAGAGTTTTTGGATTATATTTCACAATCTGCCTGCATAATTCTGATCCTATTGAACCTCCACCACCAGTAACAAGCACAACTTCGTTAGTAAGATATCCGGCAATTTCCTCGGTATTAAGCTTGACCTCGTCTCTGCTTAACAGATCTTCTATGCTTACTTCTCTAATGTTGCTGATATTAACAACACCGTTTATAATTTCGTAAACACCAGGGAGGGTCTTTAGTTTACAGTTTGTCTGCTTGCAAATATGTAAAATATCACGAATATCTTTTTTTGACGCAGAAGGCATGGCAATAATAATTTCATCAATTGACATACTATGGACGATTTCTTTAATTTTAGTTCTGTCACCTTTTATTGGAACACCATTTATGGAAGAGCCATGTTTTTTCTTATCGTCATCTATAACTACGACTGGGAGGAACCCCAGTTCAGGATGGTTATTTAATTCCCTTATAACCATATTTCCTGCGTCTCCTGCTCCTATTATCATGACTCTTGTTTTTGCAGGTTTATGAAAAAAATATGTTTTATTAATTCTCCTTAGAATTCTATAACCAAAACGTGTACCAATAACGAATAGCAATAAAAGAAGAGTGTCAATTATATAAACCACTAAGGGAAAATCTCTGTCTAATAATGATGAAAAAATATAAACTACAAAATTAGAAAGCAAAGAAGCCATAAATACATTTAATGCCTCGGTAATACTTGCATACTGCCATAGGCTTTTATAAAGTCCAAAGATATAAAAAATGGTAATTTTTATTAATGTAATAATAATAAAGTTTGAAACAAATAAAGAAATGTAAGGTTCAGGAATGTTACCATCAAATCTTAAAAGTAAAGCAAATATTGACGCCAGATTAAGCAAAATCATATCAGATATTGCAAGCAATAGCTTTCGTGCCTTAATGTACATTAGCATTCCTCACTTTTTACATTATATTATATCTAATATATTTAAACATTTAAATATATTGTTTTTTCAGAATAATATTATATACCGGGAAATAAAGTATTGCTTTAGCTCTATTTCCCGGCCTTATATTAATAACAAGTAAATTTATTCAGTGCTGAATTTATATGTTGGTGAAAGATAATTAAAATATTATCTAAATTGCAGGGTGTAGGGTTCATCTCCGTAGCTTCGAACAACCTGTACAGTCTTATCAGCTAAATAATCTTTTAAATAACCCAGAGTTTCTGTTCCCCATTCACCACCGGATATGGCATCGGCTATTACAGAGGAGGAAACCTGAGCACAAATATATTCAGTCCCGTCAATTATAACACTGTATGGAACATTATTTGATTGCGAGAGAATCTGATAAACTCTGATGTCTCTAAGTCTGGTGTCTGCTTTACCTTCTTTAATTTCCGCATATATTATTCTGTTTACGGTATCTTCAGTAATATTTACCCACTGATTTACAGGAGTTTCACTAGGATCCGGTTTCAAATTAATTGTAAATGTTACTGTTTGCTGAGCACCATTACTAGCATTTATAATACCTGTTACTTTTACGCTGCCACCGAATGCTGCCCTTAGATTCTTAAGGCTTACGCCATCGCCGCCGCTTAAGAATTGACCAGCAAGTGACTCAATGCTTGCTTCTGGGAGATTTTGAGGTACTGTAAGTATGTCAGGGATTATTATACCTGCTCCTGCACTGTCAACAAGTGAGGTAAGCTTCATTGTTCCAGTTGAAGGTGTTGTTTCAATTCTTATATCTTTTATCTGTACTGTATCATGAAGAGATTTAAAAGCATTAATTACTCCACCGTTTGTACAAGCTTCAGTTGTCCATGACCAAGTAGAATCACCAGGTAATTTATAACTTAGCTTAATTGCGTTAATAGTAACTGTAGGAGCTGGAGGTATAATTATTGGAGGAACAGGCGTTTCTGTTTCTTCAGGCTTACCTTCAACAACTTCACCGCCTATGTCAGCTTTTATGCCTTCAGCTACGGTAACATTCTTTGGCTTTTGTTCTATTGTTACATTCTCTGCATTAACATTTGCATTTTCAATTGTACCATTACCTGAAACTTTTACACTTGCATTAGCATTGAGGTTTGTTAATGTAGCTTCTTCGCTGATAGTTACTTCAGATTTTGCTGCTACGTTTATTTCTTCGACAGTTGCAGAAGCAACATTAATTTTTGCATCTATTGCGGATTCAAGGATGTTTATTGTACCAACTGTACCACCGTCTACATTAACTGTTACACCAGGAGCAAGAACATCTACAGATTCAAAATCACCATCGAGTACAATCGATTCACCGGGTTCAAGTTCAATAATTTCTACATTTCCAACACCCAGTCCTGAAACATCCTCTTCAACAATAATTGAATTTGAGCTGACTTGTACATTTGGAATTTCTGAAGAACCTTTTACTACAATTCTTACCTTACCATCTTTTCTAATTACCAATAAGTTACTGCCAACGGTTGTATTATCAAGAATAATACTATTCTCGCCACCGCCGCGTACAACGATTCTACCATCAACCTTTACATTCGTAAGGGTTACATCACCATCACCTATACCATGAGCAAGGAAAAGATCCCCGGTAATATTCATGTCTTTAAGAATCACATTACCAGTATTTACTATAAGGTTTCCTTCAATATTACCAGTATATGTACCTTCGACATTTTTCAGGTTTCCTGCTATTCCGTCAATCATTTTCACTGCTTCTGCCCTGGTCAAATTATCCGCTGGGGCATAAGTATTATCGGGGCGCCCTTTAATATATCCTTTTTCGACCAGTGCACTAACCGCGTCTTTGCTCCATGAAGCAATGCTGGATGCATCTGCAAATTTATCTGCTGCATTTTTATTTTCTACTTTAAGATCAAAGGCTCTATATAATATTACAGCAGCTTCCTGCCTTGTTATTGGATCATAGGGGCGGAAAAGTCCTGTATCATCACCTATGATAATTCCGGCTGCTATGGATTTTGAAACTGTTTCAGCAAACCAGGCATTGTCGTCTACGTCAGAAAACATTTTATCAGATAGCTTAATATAATTAAAAATTCTGGCGATTAAGGCAGTAAATTCAGCTCTGTTAATAGTATTATCAGGTTTGAATGTACTGTCGTCATAGCCTTTAATGATACCTTTTTCTGTCCACTTATTAATTTCTGACTCAGCCCAGTGGCCAGAAACATCATTTAGTGAGGCAAATGAAGGCAGAGCAAGACTCAGTAATACAGCAAGCATAATGCATGTTGCAACAAGTTTTTTTGCTTTACTAATTCTCATTTATTAAATCACCCCTAAATATAAATTATTCTGTCATAATGAAAAAGAAAGATATCTTACTATAAAGTAAAATAACTGTGTAAATTTGTTTAACTATGACACATTTTAATTCTATTCTATTTTTTGGTATAAGTCAATATAAACGGGTTGTTTTTATTTGCGTAATATGTTGAAAAATAGGCCTCCGAGAACTAAAATACAATTTTTGTATGTAAAAATGAAGAGTAAAACAAACTCAATTATGTAAAATTACAGGAAATACTTCATTACAAATGTATATTTACCAATTTCATCAATGTAGATAAAATAAAACTTTTTTTATTCTTTATTTCTTCTGGCTCAGAAGTTTTAATATCAAGGTTGTTAATGACGGCCATCCCGTTTTTGGAGAATAAATCCAAGCCGGTTTCCGGATCCAATGACTCGGCTACCAATTTAAAAGCACTATACAGTTTCGGTGACCGTCTCTTTATCCCATGGGCGTCAGAGGATACAAAGTGGACCATAGAATGATTAAGTAGTTTAAAAGCAGTTTCTTTTACATTTTTGCCATATAGCCCCAAAAAACTGTTAGAATTGGATTGCACAAGTATACCTCTTTTAACAAAGTCATACAATACATTTGGATCTGTGATGACTTCACTGTTCCTCTCAGGATGAGCGATTATAGGTTTGTAACCCTTTAACTGGAGTTTATATAAAACCTCTTGAGTATAAGGAGGTATACTCATTAAAGGCAGTTCAATCAATACATAGGAAGAATTGTTCAGGGTACAAATGCTCCCATTTTCAATTAAGTCCGGAATATCAGGAGATATGAAAATTTCGTTACCAGGATAAATATTTACCTTTAAGTCAATATTTTTACATTTTTCAATAATGCTTAACAATCTGGATTTAACGATTCCTGATATGTTTTCTAATTCTCCAGGTATATAGTGTGGAGTTGCAATAATATGCCTGACTCCATCATCATATGCAATTTTAAGCATATCAATGGATGTGTTCTCGCTATCTGAACCATCATCGACATATGGAAGTATATGGTTATGTAAATCTACAAATTCAATTTTATTTATATCAATATCTATATCATTTTTTACATCTTTATTTAGAGAATTTTTTACTCTAAAAAAGTTGTCTTGCATTTTTAATTTCCTTTTTTAAATATTCTTGAAAAGAAAGAAGTATTCTTTATTCTTTTTCTTTTTTTTCTTTTTATTTTCTGATGGGGCTGGGAATCATCAGAATCTCCATAATAATAATATTGATAATAATAGTATTTTCCTTGTGAGTTTTTATCTACTTTATTCAAAACAACTCCTATAATATTAGCATTTACCTTATCCAATTGTTCCTTTGCTTCAAGTAAAGTCACTGAATCCACCACGCCAGAAGCAGCTACAAGAATAGTACCATCTACAATTGTTGATATTATGGCGGCATCAGTAACTGTACCTATTGGAGGCGAATCAAGAAAAACAATATCATAATCTTCTTTTGTTTTTTGTATAAAAGATCTCATTGCATTAGATGTAAGTAGTTCAGAGGGATTAGGTGGTATTACACCACAAGTTATTATATCAAGATTTTCAATTGCAGATTTATTAATGTATTTTTTATAGTCATCTCGATTGACCAAAATATTAGTAAGACCACAATGATTTTCAATACTAAAAATCTTATGGATCTTAGGTTTCCGTAAATCCGCATCTATTAATAATACCTTGCTTCCTAGTTGAGCAAAAGTAATAGCTAAGTTGGATACTGTAGTAGTTTTGCCTTCCCCAGGTATTGAACTGGTTATGACTACTGATTTAAGCGGAGTATCGAAACTGGAATATTGTATATTTGTTCTTAATACTCTATATGCTTCTGATATCGGAGATTTTGGGTTAACGTAAGTCTCCAGAGGAATATATTCAGTCAAATGCTAGTCCCCTTTCATAATTATTCAGTAAATAGTGGTATCGTACCTATTATCGGAATATCAAGATATTTTTTAATATCTTCAGGAGTTTTTATTGTATTATCCAAATACTCAATGAGAAAAACTACCCCTGTACCAAGCATAAGTCCTACTACAAATGCAATTGCAATATTTATTTTTTTATTGGGCTTGATTGGAGAAACAGGTATTTCTGCTTCATCAATTATTTGCACATTTTCAACTTTCATTATTTCAACGACTTCTTTTTGAAATACTTCTGCCACTTTGTTTGCTATTTTAGCTGCAAGTACAGGGTCCTCATCCTGGGCGCTTATCTGAAATACACGTGTTTCATTCTTTAGGTTAACCTCTAGTTTAGAGGAAAGTTTGGTTGCAGTAAGATCTTCCAAGCCAAGTTCTTCTAATACAATATTTGCAATTCTTCTGCTTTTTACCAGTTCTCTGTAATCTTTGACCAACTGATTTCCAAGTAACAGGTCATTATATACCAGTTCACCGGAAGATTCTAAATTTTTACCTATATAAAGGGTTGTTTCAGATTGATAAATTGGTGTTAAAAAGAAAAAACTTATAACGGTAGAAATAATGGTGCACAATAATGTAATAGCTACCAAAATAAACCATCTTTTTAAAATAATTTGATAAATTGATTTAAGGTCTAAAGTATCCATTTCTTTTTACTGACATACCTCTTTCTTAGTTATTAACATTAGCATCTCTCTTAAAACTGGCTAAACCTTACGAAAAATTGATAATTATCTAAAATAACAAAATCAAAAATAATAAAATCTAGAATAAAATCTAAATTTATGATAAAAAATAAACATATTTTCAATTAGCTAATGTAATTATACCACTGCTGAAGATACTGTCAATAATTTTGATATATGGTATAATCTCATCTATAATTACTTCATTAGCAATATGAGGCTGATAATGAACAAATTCTGTGAAAAATTGTCAAAGAGATTTGATAACAAAACATTGCTACTTATAATTACAAATATTATTTGGATGGGTGTAATATATTATTTTTCTTCCCAACCGGCAAATGAATCTTCTCAAATAAGTGGTGTAGTTACTGAATTTATTTTAAAATTACTTAATATTATTTTCCTAGGAAATATACCCCAACCACTTAAACAATTAATAACGGGCAGCAATATTGTCAGGAAAGCGGGACATGCTGTAGAGTTTTTTATACTGGGCGTGCTGGTAAATTTGCTAGTAAAAAGACTGAAGATTAAAAGATCAACAGCCGTAGCAAGTATCGTATGCATATTATATGCTATTTCCGATGAATTTCATCAGATTTTTGTATCAGGAAGAGGACCTTCAGTTTCAGATGTTTTACTGGATTCTATTTCTTCTGTTGCTGCAATCCTGCTTGTCAATTCAATAAAACATATAATTTTTACAAGAAAAAAGTCTAATTAAAGAACAAAAAGTTGAAATTTGTAGTCTAAAATAAATAAATACTGTTGAATAGGTCTGTTTCTTGTTATAATAGATTTAGCAAAGATTTACTGGTAAAAAAAAGATTAAAAAGATTATTTCAATATAACGATAATGATTTACAAATGAAAAGGGGGCTAAAAATGAAGAAAAAATTTTATTCTAATACTTTAACAATACTTCTTTGTGTTGTGTACATACTTTCTTCAGGAATATTCGTGCCTCTGCAGGCACAAGCAGAAACGGGCAAGACAATATCAACCCTTGAAAAAGCTAATGTATTGAACAAGCTAACCATTCTGAGAGGAGATAATGGAGACTATAAACTGGCTGACAGCCTTCTTAGGTGTGAGGCTGCTGCTTTTATTGTAAGGTTATTAGGTAAGGAAACCTATGTACTTGAAAACAAAGAGGATTACTGGGTAACTCGATTCCCTGATGTGATAAGTACGGAATGGTATGCGCCTTATGTTGGCTATTGCACCAGAAATGGAATTATAAGTGGTGATGAATATGGTAATTTTAATCCCAATGCCGCTATTAGCGAAAAGGCTTTTCTTAAATTAATTTTAGGTTCTCTTGGTTTTGAGTACGGAATTGATTTCACATGGGAGGAAGTATATAGAAAAGCTTATCAAGTGGGCCTTGTAGAAGACAGTACATATTTGACCAAGACAGCGGACAACTTTCAGTACACCAGGGGACAGGTTGTAGATGTTATGTTCAGGGCTCTTACTATTGAATATGGCACAAATAAGGAAACTCTTCTTGGCGGACTGGTAAAGCAGAATGTGGTAAGCCTTGAGTTGGTTGAGTCCTTAAATATAGGTAAGATAGGGAACATTTCTCCTGGAGAAGATATAATTGAGGAAGCTGATGTAATAGAACAAATATTTGTTATTGATCAAAACCGCCTTGTTCTTAGACTGAGTAAAGATATAGAAACAATAAAAGCTGAGCAGATTACGATATATAAGACTCATGATTTTACAAATAAACTGGATGTTGAAATTCAGGCTCAAAGCGAGCAGAGCCTGGTGATTAATACTTCAGACCAGGAATCGCTTGAAGATTACACAATTGAAATTAGAAATGCAATATATAAAAACAATAAAAAACAAATTAATCTGATTGGAGAGTTTACAGGATATGAAAACCCAGAGTTGAAATCTGATTTCTTTAGGATCAGTAAAGTCAAACCAATCAGTAAAAATGCTATTCAGGTTTATTTTACCCATCCGGTTAATATAAACAGCGAAGATAGTTCCTATTATGTATTATTTGAGGGAAACCAGTTATTTGTTCAAGGTAATTCTCAGACTTTGACAGTAAAAGCTTCGGATACTGGAGAATATATTACTATATATCTAAATGCCAGAGAATTTTCAGGAGAAGTTAATTATATTCTTCAAGTAAGCGGCAATTTAATTAGTGCATATGGATGTAAATTAAATGAAGGCGAAGGGGATAGCATAAAATTCAGAGGAGTAGCTATTGATCCTGTAGATACGGCAAATGATGAAGAGCTTAGAGTGATAAAAATTTCAACGGTTGATAGCAGTACAATACAGCTGGATTTTAACAAAGAAATTAATCCTGTACTTGCAAAACAAATATATAATTTCTATGTAACTGATGAAAATGACATACCCTATCCGATTAAAAAGTCGAAAGCAGTAGCATATGGAGGAAGTAATAAAAGTATTGCCATAGGCATGCAGACTCCTTTAATTAATGGAAAGAACTATAAGATTATGATAAATAATATAAATGACATAAGCAGGCAATATTCTATAATTGAAAAGGAATATACTTTTACAGCTGCCTATCCCCAGGTAACATATATTTCCATTACTAATGCCTATGCGGTTGACAATTCTACAGTGGTTGTTCAGTTTAATAAAATGCTGGATGCTGCTTCAGCAGTAAATGTTACTAACTATCAGCTATATTCTTCACCTGGTACGACCTTTGTAGGCAACCCTGCCAAAGTTTACTATGATGAAATAAACAAACCTTATGAAGTAAAACTGTTTCTTTCAGAAGATAAGAAACTGGAAGCAGGAAAAATATATAAAGTAAAAATACTTAATACTTTGCAAGACTATTTGGGTAATAATGTATTTTCAGCTAGTGAATTTGGCTTCGCAGGCACAAACACCCAGCCTGTCAAACCAAATATCACAGATGCAATAATTATTTCAGGAGATGCGATTAAAATTACTTTTAATAAAGACATAGTACAGGAAATGCCCAATATCAATCCAAGTAATTACTTACTTCAGTACACCAATGGCCTTAATGTAGTAAAGAAAGTACCTATAAGCATAATATATATAGACTCAAAAACAATGGTATTAAAATTTGATTCCCTGGATTTTGAAACAAGTTATAAAATTAGTGCACTGGAGCTTAAGGATTATTCAGGAACTGTAACAAATTTGAGAACCGAACAAAATAGCGCTGTAACAGTAAGAATGGGAAAAAGATGATGTGAATTTAAAATAACAAATTATGATATAAGGATTGATATAACAATAAAAGAAAATTGAATAACCATAATAATACAGGTATGTACCTAATTTGAAGTATCCTCCTTTTGTACCTTGGTATTTTTGGTATAAAGGAGGATTATTTCATCTAGCTTTTTGCTATATTCCTGAATTTCGCTATGCTGTAAATCATAATTATGGTATACTATAAGCTGATCCAATCTGTCATGCATTTTCGACAAAATTGCTTCCAGCATGCTCTGCAAAAAAATCCACTCCTCACCAAGTTTTTACATATAATCCTATTATTATAATATCATAGTTTAGAATTTAATCAATTAGGATTAAGTATTTAGTTATATCCTTTTTTTGCCATAGGTGATTTCTACAATAGACTATTTTTTTTTCTTGCAAAAATGATATAATTGTATTCATGAAGGGGGAATATTTAGTGGATAAAAAAATTCTCATTGTAGACGATGAAAAAAATATTGTAGATATATTAAAGTACAATTTAAAAAAAGAAGGTTTTGAAACTATAGAAGCCTACGATGGGGAACAAGCCATAAACATGGCGCTAAATAACAAGCCTGATCTGATTATTCTTGACGTGATGCTGCCAAAATATGACGGTTTTACCGTATGCCGTAAATTAAGGCAGTCGATTTCCACCCCAATAATAATGCTTACAGCAAAAGAAGAAGAAGTTGATAAAGTTCTCGGCCTTGAATTAGGAGCTGATGATTATATAACCAAGCCATTTAGTACAAGAGAGTTAATAGCAAGAATTAAGGCAAATTTGAGAAGAACGGTTTTTGAAAATTCCTCAAATAATGATACGGCAAATGTCCTAAATTTTGGTGATCTTGCAATAGATATTGACAGGTATGAAGTGAGACGGGATGGTGAAGTTATAGATCTTACACTAAGAGAATTCGAATTGGTGAAGTTCCTGGCTATGCACAATGGCCAAATTTTTACCCGAGAGAGTCTCCTTGAAAAAGTTTGGGGTTATGAATATTATGGTGATGTTCGTACTGTAGATGTTACTATTAGAAGGATAAGGGAAAAATTGGAGAAGGATACTTCAAACTGTGAATATATCCTCACAAAAAGAGGAGTAGGTTACTATTTCAGGAAGTCATGTTAGGGGAGCATAGGATGTTTTTAAAGAGTCTTCAGTGGAGACTTGTAGCTTTTTTTTGTATAGTGACTTTTTGTTTAATAATACCTATAAGTTTTTTATTAAACAAAAGTGTAGAATATACCTATTACGATATATTTATCCAGGATATTCAGAGAGTTTTTAAAGGCTGGGATGTAACAAGCAGCAATCCAAGCCTTATGGAAATTCAAAATGGTATAAGAAATAACCCTAACGTGTTTTATATAATGGGTGAAAATAGAAGTTATACTATTGTTGGAAGGAAAGATAATACTATCTATTTTTCCTCAGACCCCTCATATGATGAAATGAGCAATGGTAAGTTCCTTAACGGCCTGCTTCAGTCTGAGAATTTTCTAAAAGGGTTGGCAGGTACGGGAGACGGTGATAATAACAGGCTGGTAAGATATGACAACAGGGATTTTTTTGATTATGCAAAACCAATAGGTGACTATGTGTTATATATCAGGTTTTATAAAGATGAATGGCAAAGAACAATTAATGTGTTTAACAGGATTATATTTAGTAGCTTGTTATTTGCGCTGACATTTGCGATAATACTTGGATATCTTCTTTCAAAAACTATAACAGTTCCTATTGTCAGGTTAATGCATAAGGCAGAAAGTATTGCCCGTGGTGATTTTAGTCAGGTTCTGGAAGTGAAGTCCGATGATGAAATAGGAAAACTTACTGAAGCTTTCAACTATATGTCAAAAAATTTAAGAGATACCTTAGCTGAGATTTCCAGTGAAAAAAACAAAATTGAAACGATATTGAATTATATGACTGACGGTGTTGTTGCATTCAACAAGAAAGGTGAAGTTATACACACAAATCCTGCGTTTATTGAAATGGTGGGAGAGGAAAATTTTGAGGAAAGCTTTAATGATTATACAAGGAGATTAGGCCTAGATTTTACTATTGAAGATATAATGCAACAGAAAACCATAAACGGTAAAGAATTTGATATAGAAATAGGTGACAGAGCGGCAAGAATCTATTTTGCAGTATTTGAAGAAAAAGACGGAGAGCCTGGAGGAATAATTGCTGTTGTGCAGGATGTAACCAGACAAATGAAACTGGAAAAGATGAGAAGAGAATTTGTGGCAAATGTATCTCATGAATTAAGGACTCCGCTGACATCCATAAAAAGCTACTCAGAGACCTTGCTGGATGGAGCACTGGAGGATCCTGTCATGTCAAGAAAATTCCTTTCAGTCATTAATACTGAAGCAGACAGGATGACGAGGCTG
Organism: Clostridiaceae bacterium; assembly: GCA_012840395.1. NCBI lineage: Bacteria > Bacillati > Bacillota > Clostridia > Eubacteriales > Clostridiaceae > Clostridiaceae bacterium. The sequence goes on from DULL01000078.1 coordinate 12,934, forward strand.
GTTAAAGACTTGCTTCAGCTTTCCAGCCATGATAATAATCAAGCTAAGCTTAACATACAAAAAATTTATTTGACCGAAATTGTAAAGAACTGTGTTGAAAAAATGAGGATAGAGGCAGATGGGAAAAACCAAATACTGGAATACCATGCTGGAAGTGAGATTCCTGTAGTACATGCAGACAGGGACAGAATTGAACAGGTCATTGTTAACTTGTTAAGTAATGCAATAAAATATACACCTGCGGGTGGGAAAATAGTAGTAGATTTAGGTGTATTGCCAGAGGAAGTATTTATAAAAATTGTTGATACAGGTATTGGTATACCCGAAGAGGATATACCAAGAATATTCGAGAGATTTTATCGGGTAGATAAAGCCCGTTCAAGAGAAATGGGCGGAACGGGACTGGGCTTGTCTATTGCAAAGGAGATTGTTGAAGCTCATTCAGGGCAAATAACTATAGAAAGCCAGTTGGGAAAAGGTACTGAAGTAATGGTAAAACTACCTATTAGAAACAAGGATAATGATATTTTTAACGAGGGTGTAATTCAATCTTAAATGCCATGTAATTGTTTTGTAACAAAGATTAGATATAATAAAGATGAAAAATTTTGTAAAAATATTGATTTAATGAAATAGCCATGACGAGTAATTTTATAGTTTGAGGGGATATGTGTGTATAAAAAAATTATATTTTTCCTTATAGTTTGTCTGGCATTAACAGTATGTATGCCAGTATTTGCAAATCCTGAAGAGGAAAATGCGGATTCTCTTAACGAGGAAATTCTCAGCATAGTTACTGAGAAAGATTCAGAAGAAACAGAACAATTCCTTGTTACAATTACCAGGCCTGATGGCGATGAAATAACTCATAGAAAATCCTATGTAATATGTGGTGTTGCCAATGAGGGTAAAATACCTGAAAATCTTGTAGTAGTACTTCTTGTGTATAATGAAAATACAGAAGAGTATGAATTGTTAGAGAATATTGATGGAGAAAGCAGTTGGGCTGTAGGAAGTTTTGGTATGTTTACCAAAGAAGTAATGCTTAAGGAAGGAGCTAATAAAATAAAGATAGTTGTATATGATAATTCAGCGGATAAGTGGCAGGCAGGAGAAAATCTACAGATTAATACTTTTACAGTGACAGTATTAAAAGAAGGTATACGTCAGAAGATTTTAAATGGAACTCTTAAGATCAGTGAATTTTTTCAAGGAATTCTCCCTGGCCTGGCAAACTGAAAAACTTAAGCTGCAGAAAGCTTGTTGGGACAAGGAAAATGATGAATGAAAAGTGAAACAGCGAAGACTTACATACTTGTAATATTGATAATTATCTGCTTAATTCAGTTAGGAATCCTGTGGAACTACCAGAACCATGGGTTTCCTATCAGTTTTTTAATGAGCTTCTTTAGCAGTGACGGCACAGATTATACAGCTGCAGATGAAAAGGCTGCCATAGAAGAATTTTTTGTTCCCTATAGAATTATTGTTTCAAATGGTTGGGAATCTCATTGGATAATAGGAACTAATGACAAGTATTTTGAACAGTTGTGGCAAAATGCAAAACATCACCTAACAGAAGCTCTCTCTTCTAAAAAATATCAGGAATTTATCCCCCTTGAAAAATGGGGAGAGTGTATAACTAAAAGAGGTTATAGCATAGAATTTAAAATAAATATTCCAAACACTTTATTAAAAAGTCTTCTGGATCTTGAGAACATTAATTCTGAAGATTCTCCCGGATTATATAAAATGATGGTTGTTCCAGGCGGATATATAGGAATGAATTCTACTACGGTATATGTGATGGACGGTAAAGGAATATACAAGTATACCACCGGTAGACAGGAGGATGACCTGGAGGACGGAGGCTTTGAAAAGCTCATTACAAAACTTGAACAATCCAAGGATAATAATTCTGAGTATAAAGTATTTGCTGAACTTGTTAATACTGAAAGATTCAACTACTCAATAAGTCCGGATGTTTTATTTACATATAGTTCAGTATATAGAGAATATAATAATATTAACTGGAGTGTACCCGGAAAAATCGGAAAAAACGAACAGGATAAACTTAGCAAATTGGACGGGCTGGCAAAAATAGTACTGGGCAATGAAAAAGATAGTTTTGACCATTCTATTGACAGTAACGGAACAATTCTATTTAAAAATCTGGACAGTATATTCAGGATATATAATGATGGATTTTTTGAATTCAGATATATTCCAGGCACACAAGGTCTTGAGAAAGGTAGTATTAGTTCGGCTTTTATTTCAGCTTCCCGTTTTCTAAAAAGAATCCTGGCCCTTTGCAGTTCTGATAACAGGCTGTTTTTATCGGGAATACTGGAAAATCAGGACCACTATGTCTTTACATTCGATTATTTAGTTGAAGATATTCCGGTAACCTTTGGAGATAATATTACAATACGGAATTATCAGCAAAAGAATGCAGTAATTATGGAAGTCAGCAGAAATAAAGTTATTGGGTGCCGCTGGATATTAATGGACTTCTTTAAATTAAAAGAAGAGAATAGCTATAATATGAATACTATTAGTCTTCTTGAAAAAAGCAAGCTTAAATTAAATGAAGTTTCGATAAGGGATATGTATGTTTCATATTATATGAATGATAGCAGGAGTAGTACAATATTGCCCCACTGGATTATAGAAGACAGAGATGGAAATATATATGCTGTGCAAATGATAAAAAAGGAAAAAGGTAGTTAACTATGGATTGGCCAAAAGCAAAGAATATTTTAATAATTGTTTTATTAATATTAAACTTTGTCTTACTTCTAATTATAGGGTTTTATAAGATTGATGCAGGCGAATCTAAGGAAACTCTGAATTCTATAAAAAAAATTCTTGAAAACAGGAATGTAATTATTAATTGTACCGTACCTGTCTATAATAAAAATATACCCTATATTATATTTGAAAACGGAAGTCCTGATATGGCTGCCATTGCCGAAATTCTTCTGGGAAATGTCATGAAAATTCCTGATGAGGACATAGCAGGCAAGGTGCTTGTTTCCGGGAAGAAAAAAATAGTTATAGGCTATGATAATACTTTGGAGTATTATAATGAGGAGCCTTCAGAGAATTATGGCAATATGGACATTGCGCAAGCGGAAGAATATGCCCGGGATTTTCTGAAAAACCTGAATATCCAGGTGGATAACTATGAACTGGACAACTATTCAATTAGTCCTGAAGGAGATTATACTTTGCTGCTTATTGAAAAGTATAAGGATTTTTATATATTTGATAATTACGCAATAGTTAACCTGTCCGGATCAGGTATTAAAAAATTAATATTTGGGTATAAAAAAATTAAAGGGTTCTCACCTGATTCAGAAGTATCTGCAATGTCAGCTTATCAAGTACTTGTAAAAAACGCTGATAAAATTAACAATGTTACAATTACTGACATTGATATTGGCTTTAAGGGCTTTTTTCAGCCGGGACAAGAAGTTCAGAAGTCTTCTGAGGGACCTTCCTGGAGAGTTATTACCGAGGAAGGAGATTGTTTTTATTTTAAAGCTTCAGATGGAGAACCTGTAATGTGAAAAAATTATCGTATTACTTTTTTGTATAACATGTTATAATGTTAATGTTGATTTATACTCACGCAAAAGATAAAAGGCAGGTGCAACTATTTTGGAAGTGTTTGTTATTAACGGACAGAAACCTTTATATGGAGAAGTATTTATTAGTGGAGCAAAGAATGCTGCAGTAGCTATTGTGCCTGCTGCGCTGCTAATAGATGGTTGGTGTAGGATTGAAAATGTACCTGATATAACGGATGTCAGGCTTCTTGAAGATATTATTACCCAGCTTGGTGCCAAGGTTGAATTTGAAGATAAGAATACAATTATTATAGATTCAAGAGAATTACATTCCTATAGAGCTTCTTATGAAATGGTAAAAAGCCTTAGAGCTTCTTATTATTTGTTAGGTGCCCTTCTTGGAAGGATAGGGAAAGTAGAAGTATCATCTCCTGGTGGCTGTGATTTCGGTTTTAGGCCGATAGACCAGCACATCAAAGGGTTTGAAGCCCTAGGCGCAAAAATTGAGATGGAAGGCGGAATTATCAGGGCTTCTGCTGAAAAGCTGGTTGGAACTTCAATATATCTTGATATTGTCAGCGTTGGAGCTACAATTAATCTTATGATGGCAGCTGTTCTGGCAGAGGGTACTACTATAATCGAAAATGCAGCTAAGGAGCCTCATGTGGTTGATACAGCAAACTTTCTGAACACTATGGGAGCAGATATCAGAGGAGCGGGGACTGATGTAATAAAAATCAGAGGGGTTAAGTCTTTAAAAGGAGGAGCTACTTATTCTATTATTCCTGATCAAATTGAAGCAGGTACATATATGATAGCTGCAGCTGCAACAGGAGGAGAAGTTGTTGTAAGAAATGTTATTCCTAAACATATGGAATCTCTAAGCGCAAAACTTAGTGAAATGAATATAGAAGTAACGGAAAATGGAGATTGGATTAAGGTTAAAGGAACTAAAAAAATTCAAAGAGCGAATATTAAAACACTGCCCTATCCGGGTTTCCCTACCGATTTGCATCCTCTCATAGCCGTTCCTTTGTGCCTTGCCAAGGGCATAAGTACAATAACAGAAGGAGTATGGGATTCTCGTTTTCAGTACATAGAAGAATTAAAAAGAATGGGAGCAAATATAAAAGTAGAGGGCAGAGTTGCTTTTATTGATGGAGGTAATAGGCTGTCGGGAGCACCGGTGAAGGCTAATGATTTAAGAGCTGGTGCTGCGCTGATTATAGCGGGATTGGTTGCTTCAGGTACTACTGAAATATATAATGTAAAGTACATAGACAGAGGATATGAAAATATAGAAGGAAAACTTAGTGGATTAGGTGCAGATATTAAAAGAATTACCAAATAATTAGAAAATGAGGTCATAATGATAAAGTTTTGTAGCTTATATAGTGGAAGCAGTGGAAATTCTTTATTTATAGGTGTAGGCAAAACAAAAATTTTAATAGATGCAGGATTGAGCGGAATCAAAATTACAAAAGCCCTTTCTTTGATAGATGAGTCTCCCGAAGAGCTCTGCGCAATTCTTATAACACATGATCATGTTGACCATGTTAAAGGAGCAGGAATACTATCAAGAAGATATAATATACCTATATATGCTAATGGAGGTACCTGGGAGGTAATGAAGAATCTTATAGGGCCTGTAGCCTTAGAAAATATTAAAGTTTTTAACACCGGCACTATTTTGGATATAGGCTCGCTGACCGTGAAAAGCTTCCCAATTCCTCATGATGCGGCAGAACCGGTTGGTTTCAATTTTTTTGCTGAAAACAAAAAAATAACCGTTGCCACAGATATAGGGCATATCAACCCTGAGCTTATTGAGAATCTCGAGGGCAGTGAATTAATTCTTCTGGAGTCCAACCATGATGTAGAAATGTTAAGAACAGGTCCCTATCCCTGGCCTCTTAAGAAAAGAATTTCTGGAGGAATGGGACATCTGTCAAATGATAAAGCGGGAAAAGTTGTATGCAATCTGGCAAAGAAAGGCTCAAGCAAGTTTTTCCTGGGACATTTAAGCCGGGAAAATAATTTTCCTGAATTAGCTTATCAGACAGTATATAATGTCCTTTGCGAAAACAAAATAGAAGTAGGAAAAGATGTCACATTGGAGGTAGCCACCAGGGATTGTATAAGCAGGGTGGTTGAACTTTAGTATTGCCATGCAAATCAAAATAATTGCCGTAGGAAAATTAAAAGAAAAGTACCTAAAAGAGGCGGTTAATGAATATTTGAAAAGGTTGTCCGCTTACTGCAAAATTGAAATAGTTGAAATTCCTGAAGAGAAAATATCGGATAACCCCTCAAAAGCAGAAGAAGATAATGTTCGCCAAAAGGAAGGGCAAAGAATTATTAATGCAATTTCTGAAAGAAATTATGTAATTTCTCTAGATATTAAAGGAAAGCAGCTTTCATCTGAAGAACTGGCTGAAAAAATACAAGATCTGGCACTATACGGTAATAGCAGCATTGCGATAATTATCGGCGGTTCTATTGGCCTAAGCCAGGAAGTGTTGGAGAGATCAGATTTTCGTTTATCTTTTTCAAAAATGACTTTTCCTCATCAATTAATGAGAATAATTCTTTTGGAACAAATATACCGGGCATTTAAGATAAATGCAGGTGAGACCTACCATAAGTGAGAGAAAGGCAGTATTATCCTCATAACATAGTATAACATTCAGATGGGTTTGTGATATAATATTGGTGTAATATGTATAACAGGCAGGTGAATAATGTGAGTCCGCTATC
>DULL01000079.1 GCA_012840395.1 Clostridiaceae bacterium
ACCTGCTGGTTTTTCAAGGGCAAAGTTACAGGCTAACACATTCAACCATGAAATCCCAGTAATGGGTATGGGGTGCTCGGAAAATTAAGTTCCGCACTGCTCGAATTTATACTTGCCAAAAACATTTTGTGCTATATGTTTACATAAATCGTACAAAATCTTGATTCATTGTAAGAGTTTTACTTATTAAGTATATGTCCTTTTTTCATAAAAATATAATAAGTGTTGACAGGTGTGTATATACTGTATATAATGTATATAAACAGTATATACTTTATATATGGTATGTTAGATATAATAGTATATATTAAATTGCCAAAATATTTATTCTGAAAGGATAGATTATGGATATTATAATATCTAACTATTCACAGGAACCAATCTACGAACAGATTGTAAGACAAATAAAAGATAAAATTATGCGGGGAGAAATCATGGAAGGTGAAATGCTGCCATCCATAAGAAGCCTTGCGAAGGAGTTGCAAATCAGTGTGATAACATCAAAGCGGGCTTACGAGGAACTTGAAAAAGAGGGGTATATTGTATCTGTACCTGGTAAAGGTTCTTATGTGGCTGCCCAGAATAGAGAATTGTTAAGAGAAGCACGCATGAAAATTGTTGAAGAAAAATTGTTAGATTCTATAGAAGCTGGCAAATCCATAGGACTGTCCCTGGAGGAACTGACAGAAATGCTTAAATTACTGTATGAGGAGGGTTGAAAGGATGAGTGTCATGTTGGAAGTATCAAACTTAAGAAAAGATTTTAAGGATTTTAGCCTGAAAGATATTAGCTTCTCCCTGGAAAGAGGGTATATTATGGGATTTATTGGGGCCAATGGAGCAGGAAAAACTACAACAATAAAACTTATTTTAAATTTGATAAAAAAAGATGGAGGAAATATTAATGTTTTTGGCCTTGATAACATTAAGTATGAAAAAGAGATAAAAAACAGGATTGGTGTGGTTTTTGATGAAAGTTATTACTATGGAGAACTTACCATTTCCGAGATGAAAAGGGTGATAGCTCCTTTCTATAGCAATTGGAGTGATAGTACTTTTAATAAATATATTAAAGATTTTCAGTTACCTTCAGACAGAAAAATAAAAGAGCTTTCAAAGGGAATGAAAATGAAATTTTCTCTTGCTATGGCACTATCTCATGAAGCTGAGCTTCTAATTATGGATGAACCTACATCAGGACTGGATCCAATTATCAGGTCGGAGCTGCTGGATATTCTAAAGAATGTAATAATGGATGAAAATAAGGGAATTTTCTTTTCTACTCATATAACTTCAGATCTTGATAAAATAGCGGACTATGTTACGCTTATAGACCAGGGTGAAATTGTTCTTAGTGATTCAAAGGATCAGATAATGAGCGACTATGTACTGGTAAAGGGACCAAAAGAACTGCTGAATGATAGTACAAGGAAAGCTTTTATAGATGTCAAAGAAAATCAATTTGGTTTTGAAGGACTTTCCAATGATAAACAAAGAATACGAAATTTATTTAAGGATAAAGTTATAACTGAAAAGCCGCAGTTGGAAGATATAATGCTTTATTATACAAGAAGGAGGAAGGAAATTTATGTTTAGGCTGGTTTTGAAGGATATAGTAATTCAAAAAAGAACTTTTATATTTGCTTTACTCTATATTCCCATTATGGCTATTGCATTTCAGAATACGGTAGGTTCAATGCTTCCCGCAGGAGTAATTGGCATGATTTATGTACTGCTGATAACTGCTTGTGCCAGCGATGATAAATATAATGCGGACGTAATGCTTAACAGCCTTCCTATTCAAAGAAAAAATATTGTGTTGTCAAAATATATATCAGTGCTTGTTTATTATATTATCGGAATTGCAGTTTATTTGATATTTTCAAGTATTGTAAAATTTCTTGGATTGCCATTTAAATTAGAGGCTATTGATCTTGCGGATTTATTATTAACAATGTTTGTCGTATTTTTGATATATGGTACTTATTTGCCTGTATTCTATAAATTCGGGTATATGAAGTCCAGGGCTGTTGCCTTTATATTATTCTTTGGTGGTTTCTTCTTTATAGGTGCGGTAATTCAATTTATACAGAAGAATTTGGATATTGGTGTTTTAAAAGAAATTGAAGTCCTTTTTGGAGAAGGAGGAACAGCAGGAGTATTGGTAATCTTTTTGGTAATTGTTCTAATGTTTGCAGGATCATACCTGCTTTCAGTTAAATTGTATAATAATCGAGATCTTTAAGCAGTTTGCCGGCTGTTTGACATAATGTGATAATACACTATAATTAATATTAGAAGAAGTCAGGAGCATAAATAAAAGAATTTGCAATATTGTAATTTATTTCTTCAATATGGCATAAAAGTTCAATATTTCTGACAGAAGTTGGGTTGCCAATGGGACGATGGAAAATTAACCTGTATGCAATATGGTCTTCACGAATTATTAGTCAATTGAGTCTTAGTTTTGGCATCCCTTTTTTACTTTTCTATATACAGAAACACGGGGTAGTTGATCCGGATAAGATAAAATTATATACCGGTATTCCTGGCATGACGCCCTCTCTTACGAGCGCAGTTATGGCCCCTTTGTGGGGAATTATTACAATATTTTTAGCAACAGCGAAGGATAGTTCAGATAAGAATGGTCAAAGGGAGGAAAGCAGACTAGGTAGGGCAAATATTAGTACATAAGTAAATATACGAAATTGGTTATATCCTAAGGTATGATATCCTTAACATAAAAAGAAAAAAAGTGTTTATTATATACAACCATGATTATATAATAAAAATATAAAGGAGGGACAATAACCATGGCAAATGATTACTTTAAAAATGTTTTTTCAGCTGTTGATAAGCATAGGGATTTGATTTTGAGTGCTGAGAGGCATATTTGGAAAAACCCCGAGGTAGCCTTCAAAGAATGGAAAACCAGCGCTTATATGGAGAAAGAGTTTGAAAAATTAGGTTACAAACTTACAAAGGCTGGCAATATCCCGGGTTTTTATACAGATATGGATACCGAAATACCCGGCCCTAAAATATTAATTTTTGGTGAGCTGGACTCACTTGTTTGTTATGATCACCCTGAAGCAGATCCTCAGACTGGAGCAGTTCATGCCTGTGGACATAATGCACAGTGCGCAACTTTATTGGGTGTAGCAGCTGCCTTAAAAGAAAATGGCATATTTGATGGCCTCTGCGGCTCGGTTAGGTTATGCGCAGTTCCTGCAGAAGAGGGTGTTGATATTTCCTACAGGGAAGGCTTACGCCAGGATGGTGTTATACGTTATTACAGCGGTAAAATTGAATTTATGTACAGAGGGTTTTTTGATGGCGTTGATATGGCAATTATGGTACATACAACCAATAAAGATAAAGGCTTTTCTATAACCAGGGGCAGCAACGGTAATGTGAAGAAGAAGATTATTTATAAAGGGGTTGCAGCTCATGCAGGAGCATATCCCCATAACGGAGTAAATGCCCTTTATGCCGCCAACCTGGGACTTAATGCTATTAATGCCCTGAGAGAGACCTTTAAGGATGAGGATCAGGTAAGGGTACATCCTATAATAACCAAAGGAGGAGAGGCAGTCAATGCTATTCCAAGTGAAGTAATAATGGAATGCTATGTACGTGGCCTAAGCAATGATTCAATTTATGAAACAAATTGCAAGGTTAACCGTGCACTGGCAGGTACGGCAGCCAGCATGGGAGCAAGAGTAGAAATACATGACCGCCATGGAGCCTCACCTCTCATTAATGATATGAATTTAATGGAAGTTGCCAAAGAGGTAATGAAAGAAATTGTAAACTGTGAAGACATAGAAGAGACAGGCAAATTTTCAGCTGGTTGTACAGATATGGGTGATATATCTGCAGTAATGCCGGCAATACATCCTTACGTAGCAGGTGCAGTAGGAAGATCTCACGGAAACAATTTTTACATCAATGACCCCGAGCAAGCATGCATATATCCAACCAAAATGATAATGGGCACTATTAAGTTGCTGCTTTCAAACAATGCTGAAAAAGCTAAAGAAATTCTGGCTAAAAAGAATGTGAGATATTCCTCTAAAGAAGCCTTTTTAAAGGATATAGACAGGTTTATGTTTGATATGGATGCAGTTACATATAAAGAAGATGGCAGTATTGTTTTGCTGAAATAGCAAAAGAATTGTTTTTCATTAATGTAGATAATAAACGAATATTGGCTTACCATTTAATATTAAATCATCAAATAAAGCATTAGGTTATGTGTGAAGCCTGTACGAAAAGTAAGTAAAATAAGCTTTCTATGATAGTAAATAAAATCATGGAAGGCTTTTTTTATGGCAAAAAGACAAGAACCCTTATGCGAGGGAAGAAAGAATATTTAGTTTTTTTCTTCATCTTATTACAGATTGAAGGGCTTATTTATTATTCTGCTGTTGCAATCAGTTTTTCATAAAATTCAGGCTCATATATGTCTTTAAGAATTTGCATAGCTTCTTCATAATCATTTTTAGAGATAACCGGTCCTGGATTTTCTCCACCGATTTCTACAGCAGTACTTTCGGTTTTAAGTATATTAAATCCCAGACTATGATACATTCTTATTGCAACGTGACTCCATGTCTGTGTATGCAGCCAGATTCTTTCTTCAGGCTCCCATGAGGCAAACAAGGAAAGCACTTTTTTGACTACAGCTTTGCCAAGTCCCTTTCCCTGGTATTCAGGGCAGACACCCACCCAGTGCAGAGAAGCTTGATAACCAAGTCTGCTGTTGGCATACCAGGCTGTTGCTGTTGCAACCGGAAGACCTTCCCGGTTTATCACAAAAACGCAGCGTTTCTCCAGCTCAGGCAGACGATAGAGGTAATCTCTGGAGAAATATGCAAGGGCTTTTTCTTCGTTATCGAACTCCAATACAGAGGTTTCAATTCTTGCCCAGTGATATTCGTCTCCCTTTTGAAAAAAGCGGAAATGAAACCCTTCAGGTAAAGATGGCTCATCAAAATAGGTATTTCTGTTTAGCCTCATTATAACATGCTTATAGGGAATACTTTTGTCCAGCATGTTCAATTCTCCTTTTTATTTCTTAATAAAGTTATTATTATAACTAATTTACATTATTTAATTGTTAGTGATTAGAGTAGAGTTACAGAATTGTACTAACCAGTTCCTGGTAGAAATCATCTTCATAAACATTTTTTAGGATTTCCAGCGCAGCATCAATATCATATTTCGTCTTAACCCTTCGTGGTAGTACATTAGAGGACAAATCAACTGTTTCTTCCCGTACCAATCGAAAACCAAGCTTATAATACATTCTGATAGCAACATGACTCCAAGTTTGAGTTCCTAACCAAATATCCCTGCCAGGTTCTAGTTCTTGAAAAACCGTAAGGACCTTTTGAACAACGGCTTTGCCTAACCCCATTCCCTGATATTCAGGACAGACGGCAACCCAGTGGAGCTGACCATAACGCTCATTGCCAACATTACGAAACCAGGCGGTAGTTGTCGCAATTGGCAATCCATCAGGAGAAACAATAAATACGCATCTTCTTTTTATTTCTGAAGGATAGGGTAAGAATTCCTTGGAAAAATATTCAACAGCGGCATCTTCATGGTGGAATTCAAGTACGGATGTCTCTATCCTCGCCCAATGATATTCATCTCCGTTTTCAAAAAAACGGTATTTAAATCCAACGGGTAAAGAGGGTACATTACAAGTGTTATTTTTTGCCTCAAGTCTCATGATAACTTTTTTTAGTGGAATGCTTTTATCCAACATTGATTAAGTCCCCCTTTACTTGCATGATAATAATTTATATGGATTATATTTAAGGCTTATATCTGAATTATAGAGAATTACCTGCAGCATTTCAATGGCCAAAGGAACTAATTGGAAAGATTCAAAAAAAAGAGTACAAAAAAGTAAAAAAAGCGGCCTGGGTAAAGTTTTATATTATTGCAATATGAATGTAAAAAAACATCATAGAATACAGGTAAAAAAAAGAGAAGATACCCTAAAGAATCGGGATTGTGTTAAAATACAACTTTTTAATATGATTAATTAAGAGATTAATTCTCTTTATTCTCTATCTACATCTATTATTTATATCAATTATGAATCAAAGGAATCTAAGAAATACTCCAAAACGGCAGGAGAGTAAGATCTATGAAAACAAATAATCTATTAAATAA
>DULL01000080.1 GCA_012840395.1 Clostridiaceae bacterium
ATGCCATAAATGCAGGTGTACCATTAGTTTTTGACAGGTTGACTCTCAGGTCTGCTCCCTTTGCTATTGAGAAGTTAATATCATGCACGTCCTCGCCGGCTATTGTTACTTCTTGGGTCAGTACTCCGGCATATTTGCCGCTCCAGTTTTCAATACCTACCGTATAAGTTCCGGAAGCCAGCCCTTTTATTTCATAATTTCCGTTGTCATCAATGTAAGCATATCTGTATATATTTCCTGATCGGGCATAGAGGTAAAAATCATATATATTATCAATATTTCCGTTAGTACATGTTATCTTTCCAGATATTGAGTAGGTAACAGGTATTGTGAATGAAACCGTATCTGTAGTAACCGTATTTACTGTCTTGCTCTCCCAGTACCAGTCTTCATTTTCTCCCATAGATATATATACAAAGTAATTTGTTCCCTTTGGTACAATGAATGTGGTTTCCAGAGTTCCGGCTGTTATCCACCTGTATCCGCTGAAGTACGGATCCACACTGAACACTTCTACTGAGTAAGGTGATTCAGCTTTGCTTACTTGTACATAGAGTGTTGCCATCTCATTAAATGTGGCATTTATTTCTATATCTCTACTTGGCATTTTAAACACTGCTTTATTATTTGAAACAATATTTATTTCATTGGCGAAAGCTCCTGCAGCAGTCCACCAGATGGATTTTAATATATTGCTTCCTTCAGGTTCAATTGTTAAGGTTACGGGTTCCCCTTCTCTAGCAGTTTCAGGAGCAATAATTGTACCTCCTGTGATACTGCCGCTTACAGTAATGCTGTAGCTCTTTGCAACCCATTTTGCATAGAGAGTTATATTAGTCTTTACTACATCTGTTTCAAAATTCCACTGTTGAGTTAATTGGAAATCCTTATACCATCCGGCAAAGTCGTATCCTTCACGGGTTGGAGGATTTGGCTCCGGAATTGTGCTGTCATAGTTTATTTCTGCGATTGGATCTACTTTGCTTCCGCCCATGGAGTTAAAGTACACGGAAAGTTTATTTGCTTCATATATTGCTCTTACTGTGAGATTTCCGGTTACCCTGTTGAAATCTGTATCCCATCCTTTAAAGGTGTAACCTTCTCGGGCCGGCGAAACAGGAGCTGTAGCTCCTTTCCCATATTCTACCTCCTGGGTTTTAAGTACCGTATCATCCCAGTCTAAGAAGGTTACTGTGTATTTGTTTATCTGGTATAATGCCTTAACTGTAATATTTCCGGTTATATTGTCAAAAGGCCTATCCCATCCTTTAAACGTGTATCCTTCACGGGTAGGATCTTCTTCAGGGGCTGTGGCACCTTTTCCATATTCTACTTCCTGGGTTTTAATTACTGTGCCATCCCAGTCTATGAAAGTTACTGTATACTTGTTAATTTCATATACTGCCTTTACTGTAATATTTCCAGTTACATTGTCAAAAGGCTTATCCCATCCGATAAAGGTGTAGCCTTCCCGGGTTGGGTCAGCAGGTGCTGTAGCACTTCCACCTCTTGGCACAACTTCGGTTTTTAATATGCTTCCGTCATGGTCCACAAAAGTTACTGTAAATTCTGTTGCTACAGGCCCGGTATAATCTACTACCTGGGACATCTGCTCTATTCCGTCGATAATATAGATGGCTATATATCTCCCATTTTCAAGTCCGGAGAAAGCACTTTGAGGAATATCTATTCTATTATCAGTAATATTTGTAATATCTACCTCTTTTACAAAAGTGAGTATATAGTCCTCAGGCTTAAATAATTTAACCGAAACGGTATTTGCACTGTTAAGCCTTAAGCCGGTAGCATAGTATATTCCCTCTTGGTTACCAATAGCAGTAATAACCGGTGAATTGTCGTTTACTTTATAGAATTTCATTTCATATGGAGTGGTAACAGGTCTGTCTTCACCGTTTTTATAATCCTTATGGACTGAACGTAATACAAAAACATTGGATGGTGCATTGGTCATATCCAGTTTTATTTCTTTGTCATTTATGCCTATAACCGGCACAGTAATCTCTTCAGCAGAATCAACTGAATGCATATAGAACATAACTTTGTTAAAATCTGTAATGTTTATAGCACCGCTATAAGGAATGACTAATGTATCTCCGTAGAATTCCTGAATATACCCTAAACCTGTAGAAATAAAGGGGAAATCAGGCATTATGAAGTTATTCCATGCTATTTCCTCGATTTCTTCCCCATCAGTTTTTATTACTCTTATTTTGTAGGAAGCATTTGGACTAAAGGCATATTCCCTCGCACTGTTAAAAGTGCCTCTTCCATTGTCAAGATCGGAGATGTCTATAGTTTCAAGTATTTTTGATCCTGTGGGTTTAGATTCAATAAGTTCAACTTTGCCCTTTCCTGAATAATCTATCAGGTTGAAGGACACTGTTTCACTTATTGGAAGCGCATTATTAACGAAATCTTGTGTTACAGGATACAATGAGTAGTATGGAAGAGAATTTTCAATATCAATATGGGGTAAGGTGTCTTCCTGAACTTCCCTGTATGCAAGAAATGTAAAATATACAGGATATCCATCAATCTCTCTTACGTAAAACTCAGCTATATCTTTACTGATAATATCTTCACCAAAATCAATAGTGCCATTTCCATCCGAATCAATAATCAAGTCGTACTCTATAGTTTCACCATTTTCTGAATAACTTGCAATATATTCCCCTTCAGGGACGCATTCAGTTTTCAGGGTGATTCCATCATCAAGGATAGTTGCATAAAGCACTTTTGGCTGATCAACTACAGAGAAAGAGTTCTCTGCATAAATATCTAATACTACATCCGTATCATAATCAAATACTATTTCATAAATATAGTTTTTTTCCAGAGGTTGAGTCAGGGTAAAATCAAAAGCAAGATAGGTTCTGTCTCCAATATCATTTAATTCCGCTTCTTCCCAGGTTATTCCATAAGGGTAGAGATACCGTTTTTCAGGTGCTTCTGCAACTGTATTCCCAAAATATTTATCTACAAGTTTGGCTTTCAAATTAGGCAGATCTGTAAACAAATGATTTAACTCTACTTCCACAGTGAAATTTCTGGTATCGGTTGTTAATTCATTACCATAATAGTTAACTGCATAAATATATTCTACTTCCAGATAATCTCCAAAAATTATATCCCCTTTGCCCAGATTAATTGAAGGTTTACTTTCAAATGATTCAGACTCATCTGAAATTATCACTTCAGCTGTATAAACTCCGGGTGAAATTGGTGCTGTTTTGTATAATTGATAATAGTAATATATTTTATCTTCAGGAGTCTCCATAATAATCCTGGTGGCTCCATTCATTTTATTTCTTAAAATTTCATTGCCATCTTTATCTTTAATAATTGTCTCGATGTAAGTATAGAATGGATCATCTTTAAAATTGTATACTTCGTCATATAGTTTGTCTGGAACTGTAAGGACCATTCTCCACCTGTTGCTGCGAAGGCTCAATTTGTTGGTTTCAAACAATGGTATTGGTTCAAACTCAACACTGATAACCACATCTTCGTCAGGCATAGGGAAAAATGCTTCGCCAGATACGCTAGAAACAGGGAATGATTTTCCGTTTACATAAATTTTGTCATCTTTAATTCTATATCCATCAGCTGGCTCTATAGTAACAAAAATTAATTCATTTGGTGCCGCATATTGATATTCTGTTGAAACAGTTCCATTTGATGTTGGGGCAATGGTAATAGAATGTACTTCTGCAAACTCAGCATAGACCGTTACAGGATATGACGGCATTGTGAAGCTGTATAAGGTACCGCTTCCTATAATATTTACCCGATCTCCAACATTATTAATATAATAAAGGGATACCAGCTTGAAACCTTCAACGGTATTAATGTATAAGTTTACAGTATCTCCTCCTTCTACGTAATAACTTTCACATAGAACTTCTCCACCCTCAGAAGATAATATTGTAACACGATGGCTGTCAGGAGATCCGAATGCAGCCCATATCACTATATCCTCAGCCGGCATTATAAAGGACATTGTATCAAGATCTATGTCAATATAAGTTCCGCCATCTGTAGGCATGTATTTCAGCTCTTTTAATTCAAAACCATATGAAGGGAATGCTTCGACTTCTATCTTTTCTCCCGGGACTGCTTCTGTTGTATTAACTGAAATAGTTCCATTAAAGATATTGGCGCTATCTATTGTAATCGTATATTCACTGTCAGGAACAGATTCAAATTCCGCAGTAATTTCAGTATCTCCGCCCAGTATGAAGCTTCTGCCGATAATAGGCTCACCATTAACTTTAATAGATCCTGGTTTTAACTGATACCCTTCTGCAGGTTTGTTTTTAATGTAAATTTCTGTTCCCTTGGTTGCCTCTGTAACTTTATCTCCCAAAACTGTCGCTTCAATGCTTCCGTTTGTAATTTCATCAAATATGGTTATAGTATAGGGATTATTATCTTGTGCCATATCTAAAGGAGCGAAGTAATTGTAGCTAAAACCTGTATTTCCTATAGGTATGCCATTTACATAAATAGCATTTTTATATTTTTTATAGAAATTTACGTTTTCGGATTCGGCACTTGTTATTATATGTCTTCCGTCTTCATTCACTAGATCAATAGTATGAACAGGCTGCACATTTGCTCCTTCAATATTGTAGAGCTTTAACTGTACATTGCTTACATTATCTATATTTTCTATCCAAAAGCTATTGACTGCCAGCAGATTGTTTTTATACGAGTACAAGCCTTCAACCAACGGTGCATTGCTATAAAGTGTGAAAAACCTATCATCACAAATATTTCTACCGTTTTCTTTCTTTAATTCCTGGCCATCATAATAGGCTTCATAAACATAGTGGCCAACCGGCATATCAACCAGAACATCCTGTTCCAGTGTAAAATTAGTCATTTCTTCGCCTGTTTGTTTAGTCACTTCAAAGTTCTGATATACATAATTATCAGCTGCCATATCTAATATATTCCTGGCTATTACTTTGAACTTGCTTAAATCCATTGGTGCTGCAACATCATTTGGAAGAGAAATATACCCTACCAGTTTTCCTTTTCTGACATTAAAATGGCCAAAGGAGTCGTTTCCTTGCGGTATACCTATTCCTCCATCTTCTTCATAAATATGATTATAGAAACTTATCTCACACTCTTCTACATCCCATTCCCCAAGTTCATTTTTGCTAAAAATCTCTACAAAGTACAATTTATCATTCTCCAGACTTAATACTTCCCCATTTGAATCGGTAAACTCAATATCAAAAGTATTATTATAAGGAACTACAATTTTTTCTGCTACGGTTTCATATTGATAGTCAGCATTTAAAGTACTTAAAATTGCCTTATATCGCTTGCCGGGTTTAAGTTTCTCTCCATACATAACAATGTTGGCATATCTGGGATTGGGCACAAGATATTTATAAATATCGGTGGTAACATACTCGCTAAAACCAAAACTGCTTTCCTCAGAGTAACAGTCTGTTTCAGTAATTACCTTTAATTTATAAGGACCAGAAGTAATCTCCTTTCCGGGATTCACAGTAAGTTTATATACAGCGTTAACGCTATATTCATAAGTACTCTCCAGGATGTATTCTCCATTACTTTCTGCGACAAGATTATCCTCTTTATCGTAAAGCCCTAAATCATAATCGTTTAAATTTATATTCTCACCTAAGGCTCTGATTCCAGCATATATTTCTCTTGAACCTATCTGCATTCTTGGATATTCTTCAAGCTCTGCCTGTGTTAGGATATAGGGTTTGTCTGTTACTGTTACTACCTTAGGAATAATTAATAACTCTGAACCATTTTCTTTTTTAAATATACCCACATCGTATTCCCCTGGCTCAAGCTGCCTGCCGCAGTATAGTTCTGCTACACCTATATTAATGTCATACCGCAGGTACAGCAATGAATCATCTTCAGGAAGTGCAGAGAATATTTTTTTATAACGATAGTCATAGATAGTAGATGAATAAAAGTAAGGGTTTTCATACCTATAATCATTCACTGCATATACTTCGCCACTGTCTGATTTAATAAGCTTAAATACTGTATCAATGCGCTCCTGATTAAAATCTGCCGGAAGGTTAACTTCGATATACGGTTCAAACTCAACATGGCTAAGGATTATGTCCTTACTGTTCATCTCTTCAATAGTCATAGAAGGGGAGACCGAAGGTACCAAATATATACTAAAGTCTACTGTTTCGTAACTTGGACCAGCCGATTTTTGAATCGTTATACTATAATCTACCTTTCCTTCTATCTGGTCGTACAAATTGATATCCAAAAATCCAGCTGAATCTGATACTCTATGTATAACCCAGCTTGTTTCATTCTGATTAATACTACTGGTTACCCTGGCAATGTATATATTGCTATCACCAGGTTCAAGTCCGGATATCTCAAATAGGATTTTTGTACCAACGTAGGAGTTGTTTATTTCAAAAAGATTAGCAGTAGTAATTGTTATGGGATTGCCAGAACCTGATATAAGATTGGCAGTTTTGGAGATCTTCTCAAGATTTGTTGGTATTGTGGTTTCATCGGTACTTTGTACCGTAAATATATTATTATCATTACTTTCCCCGCCATTGCTATCTTTGCCGGAACTTTCTTCATTAATATTCTTTTCATCAGTACCTTCTTCACCAATAGTTCCCTGATCGTTATTTCCTTGACTTTCTTGACCTTTATCTTCCTGGTTGGCATTTTGCCCATCAGTTTCTTCCTGATTTTCACTTTCCAGCTTTGTACCTTCTTCATCTGTATTTACTTCATTAGAACTAATTTCACTTGTACCTACCTCATCAGCATTAACAACGGATGCAAACATAGATAGCATAAAGATCAACGCAAAAAGCAGAGAAAGAAATCTTTTACCTCTTTTATACATTTACAGTCTCTCCTTTGTAAAATATTTGCTAATCTGACATGTCACCCGATGTGGATTGTGATGTGGATAATTGAGGTTTAAAATTATGTATCTTCTAATATTTACAGGAATGTTATAAATTAACATCCATATACCATCATAGCACTGCTTTTTAATAAAAACAATAATAAATAGGAAAAATTTCACAAACTTTTTTTACAAAGTTTTATAATTTGAAGACAAGCGAGTTTGCTCATATAATATATTTTACTTCCTTATTATCAAACAGTTCATCTATTTTTTCTGTAAAAAATTGCTTGATTTCATTTATGCTTTCATTCGAATATACATACTTCCCATAGCCAAATTGTCCATATTTAAACATACGGTATTCATTTTCCATTGGGAGGTCAGTTTCAGGAAATATCTGCAGAATACTGTTTTTAGCAGTTGTAGTATACCGATGGGATATAACCTCAAAGGTCACGGGAAATTTTAAATTATCAGGCAGTTTATCTCTTAACCGGATCAAAAGATCAAGGTACTCCTCTTTCCAGTTAGGATAAATTAATACCGGCGCAATTAAAAATCCTACAGGATATCCTGCCTGAGCTGCTTTCATACTTGCCTCTATCCTTTTATCACGGGATGCGGTAATTTTCTCATATTTATTTATTATTGCAGAAGTATTGATACTAAACCTTATTTCTGTATGATAATTATGTTCAATATTAAGAAGAGAATCTATATCATTATATTTTGTCACAAATCTAAACCTGCCATTTTCAGTTTTACTGAAAAAATTTATGGCCTTTTCCAAGGAATGAGTATAAGGTTCCACAGGTACCGGATCGGATGTGGCAGCTCCTTCAAATATAGTTATGCCAGGTAATCTTTCTTCAATATACTTTTCAGCCTGGTCAAGAATATCATCAATATTCGCATAAACTTTTGTGAAAGGCTTGTCTCCTAACATATTATTTAAGTAGCAATATTCACATTGGCCCATGCATCCTGATACCAATGGAAGCTGATAGTGGGCTGATGGTTTGCACGTTTGAAATTTCAGGCCTTTTCTGACTCCAACAATTAATGTTCTTTTTCCTTCCCTGTACTTGGAATATAAATCCTCACCAGGAATATGTTCTTTAAACCTGTTGGAAGTTAAGCGTATAATTTCGGTTCCGGGCTTATCCTTAAATTTGTCATAAATATCTTTGGCCATATCATATTCAAATGCGTCCTTTTCAAATATGATTCTTTTTGGTATAAACATATATCCTGCATACTAAACCAGCAAATTACTTTTTTAAAAAAATACAAAGCAAGCTGATTTATTTTCTCCTTTCTCAGTGATTAGTCAGTGATTACTAGTTTATTATGCACAGGATTAATATAATTAATGATGATTAATGTTTAAGTTACATCATTGATCCACTTGCCTGATTTTACCCTCATAATACTTAGTATACATTTGGCTATTTCCTCAAGTATAGTTAATGCATAAACTCCATGAACCGGGAGCCTCAAAACAAAAGCTCCTATAATAGATAAAGGGACACCAATAAACCACATGGTAGCTCCTTCTATTATGAGTGCCCGTGTGGCATCGCCGCCTCCACGTAAAATCCCAACAATAAGGATAACATCCAGCACTCTAATAAAAAATGTTACGGATGAAATATATAAAATAGCCTGGGAAGACCTTTTTACTGTTTCTGAAACATTAAAAAAGCCAAGCATCAAGGGCGAAGCTACAGCAATAGATAAACCCAACAAAACTCCCACTAATACAGAAAGTATGATATACCTCCTGGCATAATCCCTGCCGAGTTCCTCCTCCCCCGCTCCTATACTATTCCCCACCATAACCGCAGTAGCGCTGGACAACCCAAAGGCTGCAACCATAAACAGATTAAAAATAGTATTGCAAATTTGTATAGAGGCAACCGCCTGGGTGCCCATTCTCCCATAAACTGCAGAATAAACAAGGCTTGCCAGCCCCCAGCATGTATCATTAAGTATAACCGGTAATATTGTTTGATATGCTCTTTTTATATAATTTAAATTAATATCAGTTAGTTCTTTAATTGAAGCAGCCAATACTCCTCTGCTATAATAAATAGATACAACAAGTACTGTTGTTTCAATCACTCTGGCAATTACAGTAGCAAGAGCAGCTCCGCCAACTCCCATAACCGGTGCTCCAAATTTGCCGAATATAAATACATAATTTAAGAAAGCATTGCATAGCAGGGCTATAAAGCTAATTACCATTGGTTGGACCGCATTTCCAACGGATCTTAATGAGAAATTATACATAAATGTTATTCCTGTAAATATATAACTTGCCAATACAACTTTTAAATATCTGCTGCCCAAATCAATAACTTCACTATCCTTATTAAATAAAGCAATAATTTCTTGAGGTTTAAAGAATCCTAAAATCATAAATGCTAAGGAAACAACAGTGGTAGATACCAGTCCTACTCCCAGTATCCTTTTTATATTGGTTATATCTCTTTTTCCCCAGTATTGAGCTATAAATACACTGCATCCGGCGCATACCCCTATCAAAAACATATTAAAGAAAAAGAAATATTGATTTGCAATTCCGACTGCAGCAATCTCAGTCTCTCCTAGTTTTCCCACCATTACAGTATCTATCATATTTAAGAAAGATAATATTAAATTTTGAATCATTACCGGCAGCGATAATTTTAACATTTTAAAATAAAACTCTTTATCATGAAAAATACCATTAAGTGCTTGTCCCGTCTTAAACATGTTGTTCCTCCCCACAAGTTGCAGTCTGTGTCAATATATGGAAAACAGACAATTTATAAGCCTGAATATTCATTTTACACTATGTTGTGAGTTATGTAAATCAAGCTAACAGGCGTAGCGATTCACGGTATTTTCTTTTGGATTCCACATGAGTTTATACAAATATTATGAGTAATTTTGCCCTCGGTTTCCTATACTATCTATAAATCAATAAATTAATGATTCTTATTTTAAGAAGGTGGTAAAATAAGTATTTTAGAAACCATATATGACCATTCTTTGAAAATAGTGTTTGGCATTACAAACCCTATTAAAAAATCAATAGTTAAAACACATTGCGAAGTCCATAAATTTATCAATACTTCTGCCTTGGATATTTTAAGAAATGATAAATATTTAAATGAATACAACTTTTTTAAACATTACATCTCAGAAATTAACAAGGGTACAGTATGGGCAGACCAGGATTATAAAAGCACAAACCATTTTTATAACCCTGATAAAAAAAGAGGGCTTTACGGAAGAAAAAGCGCAATGGATTTAGGAGTTGATTATTATTCAAAAGCCATTAATCTGTGGAAAAACGGTGAGTTTAATAAATCAATGTTCTATCTGGGTGCGGCTCTTCATATTATCCAGGATATGACCATTCCCCAACATGCCAATATTCGCCTATTGGACAATCATCGCCAGTATGAGAACTATGTGAAGTATACATTTAAAAAATTAAGTGATTTTAATGTAGATAAAGGATCTTACTTGTTAGACTCAATTGAAAAATACATAAAATTTAACTCCAGAGTTGCTATTAAAATCTATAAAAAATTCAAACCGGTCCAAAAGGATGAGGACAGATTTTTTCTTGTAACCAGATGTTCACTCCCTCTTGCAAAAAGAACCACTGCAGGCGCAATGGTTATGTTTTACAGTGATATATCCGCTCTCAAACGATAAAGGAACAAGAATTCAATTAATAAATTCAATTAATTCTCAATAGATTTAATTAATTTGGAAATTCAATGGGAAATTACCATGTGGCAAGGAAAAGATTCCTTGCCACATAAAGCAAACTCAAGCTGTATAATTCTTTACCAGTTCAAACTCATCCTGTATCTCCTTGGATGGTTCTCGTGATAATAAGGAAACTATTACTATAGCAATACAGGATATTACAAATGCAGGGAAAAGTTCATAAATTCCAAACATTCCACCCAATGGCTTAATAAACAGTTTCCAGATAAAGACCATTCCTCCTCCTGCAAGCATTCCTGCAATTGCCCCTGACCTGGTAGTTCTCTTCCAGAATAACGAGAAAAGCATTATTGGTCCGAAGGTGGCACCAAATCCTGCCCATGCAAAAGATACTACAGTAAAAATTACACTGTTTTCATCCATAGCAATTATCATAGCAATTATGGATATTACTATTAAAGTGATTCTGGTCAGCCGTAAAACCTGTTTATCACTGGCATCCTTTTTCATAATTCCATGATAAATATTCTTTGAAAATGATGATGCTGCAATAAGCAGATATGAATCCGATGAACTTATGGTGGCTGCCAGTATACCTGCCATTACAATACCTGCCAACAACGGGAAGAAGAAACTTCTGGACATTAATATAAAAATATTTTCAGCTGAACCTTGTGTGAGGTAGGTATCAGGGAATAGCACCCTACCTATTATACCTATTGCAACTGAAGCAGCAAGTGAAATTATAACCCATACAGTTGCAATTCTTCTGGACATTTTGAGATTATTCGGATCTTTGATTGCCATGAACTTTAGTAAAACCTGAGGCATGCCAAAATATCCTAAACCCCAGGACATCGTAGAAATAATAGTCAGAAAGCCATATTTCCCTGCCTGGTCAAATAGTGGTTTTCCATTTTCCCCGATTTGCTGAATACCATCTACGATTTTCGGTTGGGCAATTCCGAAAAATTCTAAAAATCCCGGTATTTGTTTTGCATTCTCGATGATTGCTGATATTCCTCCTGCTTTCCATATACCGGTTATAAATACAGCAGCCAAAGCGAAGACCATTATCAACCCCTGCATAAAGTCCGAGGCACTTTCAGCTAAAAATCCTCCAACAAAGGTATAAGCAACCACAAATATTGCACCTAAAATCATCATGCTTATATAGCTGGTTCCGAACAGAGTACTAAAAAGTTTTCCTACAGTAACAAAACAACTTGCCGCATACACGCTAAAAAATACCAAAATGAAAAGCGCAGATATTGTCAGAATTACCTTTTTGTCCTCTTTAAACCTGTTACTGAAAAAATCAGGAATAGTAATTGAATCATAGGCAATATGTGAATAATTGCGAAGCCTTTTAGCCACCAACAGCCAATTTAAATATGTACCTATAGCCAAACCAATTGCTGTCCAGGCCGCATCACTTAAGCCATACCAATAGGCAACGCCGGGAAGTCCCATCAGCAGCCAACCGCTCATATCCGAAGCCTCAGCAGCCATGGCAGTAACCCAAGGCCCCAATGATCTGCCGCCAATTAGAAAATTACCGCTGCTTTCACTGGCTCTCTTTGCATAGTAAATTCCTATAGCTATTACTACAGCTATGTATAAGGTCATTGCAATGAAAATCTGTACACTACCTGCATCCATATCTTCTCCCCCTTAATAATTGAACAACTTAATTTGGTATTAGCATTTATAATTTTACAATGCATATTTATACAATTGTACATCACTAAAGTGCTTTATGTCTAGGATATATTTTATTTTTTTATTAAACGCACAAAGATAACATAATTTCTTCAGACAAAAAATTCTCTATCATCATGCTATAGCACCATAATACGATTATATCTGCAATATTTTCTGAGTTTATCTTCTATTTCATCATAAATCATAATATAATGATTTGAAATCTGGTTGCGGACAAAACTATCATAATCCATCTGGCTGTCAAGCCTTATTTCAACTGTTGAATAATTACTGCCTATTGATTTTACCGGATAAGCAGTTCCCTCAAGAATATGCATTGCATAACTTCCGGCTCCTCTTCCTTCCAACCGGGCCAGGGTTACTTTTCCTGACTTGTATCTTAAAGTACTTACTATCCCTCCTGTATTTATACCATCCTTGCTTATTCTCGGAGACATTGGATTTAACACAATATCACAGCTATTATCATGGCAGGAATGAGGAACCAATCCGCAGTGGCTCATAAGAAGGCTCCTATGGTTGTAAGGGTATATGTCCCCAAAGAAAAGTACAGCATCAGATATATTTCTCATTATAAGCATTGTTACTGCTGCATGGATATCCCCTTCATCACTGCACATTACGCCTTCATCTGTAAGCATGGATAAAGGCAGACAGGCAGCGCATCTTAGATAACTGGTGAATTCATGCTGGCACTTTACAGAAAGGGCATCCCACTCCCCTTCCTTAACAAGTTTCTTTAAAGCCAGGTACATTTTCAAGGAAAGCTCCAAAGACTGTTTGGTGTCTTCCGCAAATACATACCCTTTATCAAATCTTTTGCGTACTTCTTCAATTTCATCTTCTTTTATTTCTTCCATCATCTTTACAACAATATATGAATCCGCTCTATTATCAATCTCAATTCCAAAATGCTTCTTTAATCCCAGCTGGTCAAAAGTTGCAGTATAGATTCCCATAGAATTATATCCAATTAAACCGATCTTTGATCTTTTTAACCTGGAAGTTACCCTGATATTATCTAAAGCTGTTTCAAGCCTTTTCCTTGAAGCCGGTTCCTCAGGCATGCCCATAATATACTGGAACTTATAATTCATCTGTTCAAAGGCACTTTTAATAACCGCCGCAGCGGAGGAAGACCCGAAGAATATTCCCTGGTCAAGATAATAATCGGTTTCAGGAAAACCCCATAATATTAATGGTATATTCCCGATCTCTGACAACGGTTGTACAAGTGTGGGAGGTTCCACCCAATTGGTTACTATAGCTATTATGGCGTCAACATTGGAAACCTTCAATTCAATAAGACTTTCCCTTACCTCGGTATTACTTGTCAGAATTTTGTTGTTATAGATAACATCACATCCATAATCTTTTACAGCCTTATTACAGTCTTCAATGATTTTCCTTGCTGCCTCGGAAGGTTCTCTCAAGTGCGCTACCGTTATAATACCTACTTTCAATCCATTATTGATGTTTAAACAATTCATTTTTCCCCCTCCTATAAAATCAAAGTATACTGCCTATAAAAATACATCTCTTGACACAATTAAGTGTAATCAAAACTATCTGAGTTGTATCCTCTTATAACATAAATTAACCTACTGCGCTAGGTTAGGGTATATGCATTATTTATGAAAATAACATATGAGTGTGTTTTATTGCTAGTTATGTTTAGAACATAAAAAAATGCGTAATTTGCGGCAATGATGCCGCAAGCCCTTCAGCTTGAACTTGGATGGCAAATGTGCAGGGAGCTTTGGCAGAGCTCATGTTATTACTAAATAACGCATACGCCTTTAAAAAGTTAGCACAATGACTTAATTTATAAAGAAATATTAATACTCTATTTAATATTCGATATAGAACCTAAATTTCCTTTGAATAATATTCACTTTATCTTTATTTTCTTGTATAAAAGGCATGCCAGTATGATAATTCCTCCATATCCAATGACAGGATACAAATACTTCACAAGATTTGAGAATCCAAATTGACTTGCTATAAAAGAAAGTATAGTTATCTCAATAACTATCAGTTTTCCGTATATATCTTTTATATCAGTAATGCGTGCAGTAAATCCATAAAGGCTTCCTACTGCTGTAGTATATATTTCAGCAAGGAGCACTGCAATATAAACAACTTTTACTACTTGTGAAATCTGACCGGCAATATAAGCCATAGGTACTTCGATATCTATTACATTATTAATGTTCCTTGTTATTGCAATATTTATTGCCAAAGCACCCAAACCTAAGCCAAGACCTCCAAGTATTGCACCATTTCGTATTGACTTCATGTCATTTGCTTCTGATCCCAAAGGCGCAAGAACAGCTATTGAAAGGACTATATTATATGATGTATATAATATAGCAGACCAAAACCAGTTTTTGATAAGCTCATTGTCAGGAACTATTTGCGCATACACTGTTCCCGCATTCTCGGGCAGAGTAAAAAAAGAACCTATACTTACCCCCAGAACAGCCATTATTAGGAATGGGACAATGAAACTTATTGAATTAATAACGCCATTTATGCCTGTAAGTACTGTTACACAAGTAATAGCGGCCATGAAAAAATTTCCCCAGGCAGCAGGAATATGAAACTCCTGGGCTGCCATGGCTCCCGCACCTGCAATCATAGCGGTAAGAGACCCGAACAAAAAGAAAGATATAATATAATCTGCAATAGTTCCAAAAAACCTTCCTCCGGTAAATCTAATAATCTCAAGATGAGATGTGGAACCAAGCTTTCTTCCAAAATCCATAACTATATAACCAAACAGGATGAACATAACCGTTACGGCCACAAGTCCCATCAGCCCTTTTTCCCTGAATACTGAAAAAAACTGCAATATCTCCTGGCCTGAAGCAAATCCTGCACCTATAACAGTACCTATATATGTTGCTGCTACCTTGAATGTTGAGACATTATTTTTTTTAGTCATCTAATATCCTCTTATTATATGATTCTCACGTTGTTTAATATATTCATATAACAAAGGTATTAGATATATTCCCGATATGACAAACAGAATTAAAATATATTAATATCTCATAATATATTTATATCTCATGATATATTAATATCCCATTTCCCTTAATATTCTCGACAAAGTTTTCAATCTTTCCCCAATAAGCTCATCATCATTACTTAGTGCCTGCCTGAATAGTTTAATGTCTTCATCAATCATTTCATTATCAGTACAGACAGCTACTGTCATAGCATCTCCCTGAAGGCCAATCCGGTCAATAACAGGATTTTCTGTATTATATAACTTCTCGTAGCGGTAAGCCTCCCTGAAATGCTGAACCGACCTGCAAATAAGGATGGCAAGATCAATAACCCGGTGAAGAGGCAGTTCTTCTGACTGTCTTGACCATTTTTCCCCTGTATATCTCCATACCTTAGCTGAAATGTCAACCTTACCTCTGTCATTCCATTGAGCTAATCCTAGAGATAGGCCTTTTGCGTCTGAATTATAAGCATATCTGCCATCAATATTTTCGTAGTTTTCAGATACGATAACGGGCTTATGTTTTAATGTTGTCGGTATTTTCATAATTTTCACCTAATCCCTTTCTAATTCTAGATAACTCCTGATATACTATTTGAGTGTTCATATGAAATAATATTGAACACTCTTCTGATATCTAACCAAATATATATCTAACAAATATAATTCTAAGTTACATTAAAGTTTATGATCTACTAATTTAGTAATTTAGTAATTAACTAAATATATCATATATTATTTTTTACCTCATGTCAATAAAATATATTGGAGAAATCATAAACTCATAGATAATATACTTAGAGTAAAATTATCGTAGGCAAATTAAATAAAAATATGGGAAGAACCCAAAATAGGTCTTCCCATAATCACGATTTTCCTGTAGTTTGAGAATTGACAAGAAACCAAACGAAAGGGATCGTGA
>DULL01000081.1 GCA_012840395.1 Clostridiaceae bacterium
AAGAAGCAGTATCAAAGATGCAAAAAGCCGGAATAATATCCGGAAAGCCCAACAACATCTTTGATCCTAAAGGCAGTGCAACAAGGGCAGAAGCATCCAAGATGATCGCAGTATTATTGCAGATTATCAGATAGTAAAGCTAAACAGGATTGATGAAATAATAAAAGAAATAATAATAAATAGCTTAATGAAGTTCAGCTGTGAATTAATAGATAACAAATGCTGATAGTTCAGCAGTGTATAATTAATGTTAAGAAGAGGCTAGAGATACAACTTGCCTCTTCTTTTAATGCTTGGGAAAATCTGTTAAGATTAAAGGAAAAAATTGCTATATGTATCCTATATATCATAAATTTGGAAAGAAGATAGAGAAATATGATATAATTATTTTAACACTATAATTGCAAATCAAGTTTAATTATTCAAGGTTGAAAGCAAGGAGGCAAAATGATTACTTCAGATTCAGAAATTGTTGTAAGATATGCAGAAACAGATCAAATGGGCATTGTTCATCATTCTAACTATCCAGTATGGTTTGAATTGGGTAGGACGGATTTTATAAGAAAACTTGGCTATAGCTATTCAAAGATAGAAGAAGCGGGAATACTTCTGCCCCTAACAGATTTGAAATGTAGTTTTAAAGCACCTGCCAGGTATGAGGATGAGATAATCATAAGAACCCATATAGAAAAAATGACTTGCGTAAGAATAACTTTTGGCTACGAGATCTTTAAAAAGAAAGATATGAGTCTGATTGCCCGGGGAGAAACCTTCCATGCCTGGACTGATAAGAATCTTAAACCGGTTAATATATCAAAAAGAATGCCTGAATTATATGGAATAATGGAAAAAGCTTTAAAATCAGATTAGACGGGGGTTATTTATTTGAAAATCTATGTATTTAAATTGCATAAGATTAATTGGAGAAAAATAATAGGAAGTATTTTACTAATCACTCTGGTACTTTCTATTATATTTGCAATAATTCAGATAATAACATCTCCGGCTACCGTTCCGGAAGGGCAGGAGTATGTGAGGTTGAAAAGTGACTATGTTCTTATGCTTTTGCAATGCGTTTTAGGAGTTATTGTTATGGCAGTACCATCTATTATTGATAAAAAATGGTCAATTGGAATACCAAACTATATGTATGTACTTTATTTCATTTTTTTGTACTGTGCTATTTATTTGGGAGAAGTACGAAACTTCTACTTTATAATACCTCACTGGGATATTATACTACATGCTTTTAGCGGGGCTATGCTGGGTGCCCTGGGATTTTACCTGGTTAGTGCTCTAAATGATTCTGAATCGGTAAGAATTCACCTGAGCCCTTTCTTTATATCCTTGTTTGCCTTCTGTTTTGCCCTGTCTGCAGGAGCTATATGGGAAATATATGAATATACATGTGATGGCTTATTATTTCTGAATATGCAAAAGTATGCCTTGGAAGATGGGACTATGCTGGCAGGGCGTCAGGCTCTTTCAGATACTATGGAAGATATAATAGTAGATGCTCTAAGCGCTCTTATTATATCTGTTCTTGGATATATATCAGCTAAAAAGAAAACTTTTTTCTCTAAAAATAATGCGGTATCTGAAAAATATTGATATCAATTGTAAATATTTACCTTTTTGTATTCCCAAAACAATTATTTTAAACACAAAAGATTGATGGTATAATTTAATAGGTGCATTTTTGGAAAATGTATCTATCGAATACAAGGAAGGTGAAGTAAAAGAAGCAGAAAAAATAATAGTTTTAAGTGTTTTCTATTTAGTTAATTTAAATTAATCCGATAACTTTATAAGATTGTCTTTTTTTGTCTTGTAAATAATGCGGCAGGACAACGAAAGAAGTATTTTAAATTACAACTAAGGGGGCAATTGTATGTACCAAAAAGGGAAAAGGCTAATATCTCTGTTAGTGACTATTCTGTTTGTATTTTCTATCTTACCGCTTAATGTAAGCGCAGATGAAACAGTTCCCGACGAAACAACAATACCAGCAAATCTTGAGAAGGTTACAAAGATTGCAAGAGTAATAGGGGAGGATGGGAACCCTATAGATGATGGCAATTATATTATAATTACCACGGCAAACCTTTTTGAGATTGGTAACTATTATGGTTCTACCCAAGTATTATTTGAGATATCAGGACTTGATTTTAATGACAACTCCAAGAATTATAGGGCAAGAATTAAACTGAGTGACGACAGTTACGAAACAATTAGATATCTTTATGGAAAAACTAGTAATGTTGAATTTATTGATTATTACTTAAGCAGTGCTGAAGAAGGTAAACTGGACTTTACCATCACTGTATATGTTGAAAATAGTAATTATGAGACAGAATTAATTTATGAAACTGTAAACATTAGTACATATCTCACATCTTTCATTTCTCCCATGACAGTAGAAGAGATAAATAGTGAGAGTAAAATCATTAATCAGGCGAATTTAATGCCGTTTATAACTTTTTATCTTCCATTAAATGATCTTCCGGCAGATTTTAAGGCACATGAATTAATATATAAACTTGTTTATTCTGACAATGAAGAAGTATATGCAATAAGTGATTCGAATTATAACAGCCCAAATTCATATGATTTTTCAATTTATGATAAACGATATAATGCCATTTTTACTGTTGCTCCTGTAAATGAACTTACATACAGAGTTAAGGCTGTCAATGTATCACTTATTTGCGGCAAGGAGCTTATACCCGGACAATATAATGTGCAGATTTTTGATAATCAGAATAATCTAATTTACAACATACCAAATGTAGTTACAGTAACTGATAAACCCTATGTTGAAATAAAGGGAAGAGCATATGAGTATCCTTCTCCAAGGACAGATTCAGAAGTAGTATATGTAAAAATCAATGCAGTTGGTGAAAGTGTAAACTTAGATGATTATAATCTGGGTCTTTATGATAAATACGATAACCTCATAGCAAAAAGTAATGGGGAATATAAAGTAGAAAATGTTTATGATAACAATATTGAGGCAGTATATAAACTTAATCTGGAAGATGGAAAGAAGTTCACTATAGGCAATTATAGACTAAAATTATTAGACGACTCAGTTGATTGTATCTGGAAAGAAAGCGATTTTTATGTAGATGATTATAATGCAACTTATATAAATAAAATGTTGGTGCCCAGTTCCAGATATGCAAACTTTGTTGCTTATGGAAACGGATTGGCTTCCGACAGGCACTATAAAGCAGTTTTATCTGAAAATGGTGTAATAATAGCAGAAAAAATGGTGGCTCCCTTTAATAACGAGTTTGATGTTGAATTTACTGATTCAGATGGAGAAGTAATTCTTCTGAAAAATAAAACGCAGTATGAAGTAAGTATTTTTGATAAAGATTATAATGGGGAATGGAGAAACCGTCTATATGGTTACAGCTTTTATAACCAGTACCATGAAGAGGAAGAGCTCTTTCAATTGAGCGTTTTAGAAGCTGGAATACCGGATTCTTCCGCCAATTTTTCCATAAATAACAGAATACTGAATGGGTATCTTGACATTGTAAAAAGTATTGCAGAGACTATAACTGATGATAATAAATTTAAGGTTGTTGCCAGAAATGTTTTGGGACAAGGATATACTTATGATGCTTTTCAGGTAACTAAGTATCCCCGTGAAAAAACAGTTTATTATAATCTAATGCAACCTGTTTTTGATGAAATGCCATTGGGTTATTATAAGTTCAAAGTTTATTATCAAGATAATGGCACAGATGTAGAATTAAAGAAAAATGACGGCAGTAATATTGGCGATAGCAGGTATTACACATCTTATAGCAAAGCACCCTGGATAAGTTTCTCATACTCAAGCGAAGATAAATTACAAGCAATTAATACTTTATGGATTAATAATATTGATAATATTTACAATGCACAGTTGATACTCTACGGTATTGACAATTTTGGAATTGAACCGGATCACATAATTGATTTAGTATCTGAAAATGGAGGATATGTTTTCAAGGCTGCTGATACAAAAAATATAAATTTCCATAAGAAGTATAAAGGTATCCTGTTTGCAAACGGCAAACCTGTAGGGACTATGGGTGAATTCAGATATTTTGCGCCCATTGATAAGGAAATTGATAACAATATATATTCTATATCACTTTCCCAGGTTGAAAATGGAACCCTTGAAGCAGTAGTTTTAGGCAATACTGTTACAAATGGTACAGTAGGCACAGAGGTGTATATCAAGAATAAGCCTGCAGAAGGATTTCAACTGAAACCTGGTTCTATTAAAGTAAATGGTCAGCCTATTATTGGCAGAAGTTTTGTGCTGACAGGAGATTCAGTAATTACTGCAGAATTTGAACCTGCTTTTGTACAAAAATATTCAATTGAAATAAATCAATATATTTATAACGGGGAAATTTTCGTAAATGTTACACAGGCAGCCAAAGGAGACATTATACAAGTATATGCTGTACCTTATGAGAATTACAAATTGTCAAGACTCTGGTACAGGCCCATGAATGATACTAATCCAGAAAATTACACTTATATCGATCTTGAAACAATGGCCTTTGAAATGCCAGATGAAGATATAGTGATAGATGCGGAATTTAGATTTCTCAATAGTTATTATGTTAATATAGAAACTCCTAAAGGAGGAAGGGTTGAAGGAGGAAACAATTATGCAACAGAGGGCAGTATTGTGACCCTTACTGTTATCCCAGATCCGGGATACAGATTAGCATCCCTTTATTACCGTGAGAGTTATGCACAGGGAGATCCTGTTGAAATTTATGGTAATGGTACTGAATACAGTTTTATAATGCCCTCAGCTCCTGTAACCGTATATGCTGAGTTTGAGCAAGATAATCAATTCCAATATTATATAACTTTGGACATGGAAGCATATGTAAATGGATACATTAAATTGACTCCGGCAAATGGACCGTATTCAGCCGGACAACAAATAGAGGTAGAGGCTATACCGAATTATGGCTTTAAACTGGCAGAGGGCTCTTTGGTATATAGAATCGATGGTATTGGTGAATCATTCCCAATAGAGAACAATATATTGATAATGCCGGAAGGTAATATAACAATATATGCAAAGTTTGTGCCTGTTTCCCAAACCACATATTATGTATCGATAGATCCAATTGTATATATGAATGCAACAGTACAATTGATTCCTGGATACTCTTCATACTCAGCTGGCCAGGAGATAGAGGTTTTGATTAATCCAATATCAGGCTACAGGCTTATAGAAGGTTCATTGATTTATAAAATCAATGGTGTAGGTCAGGAATATCCTATAATTGGCAACAAGTTTACAATGCCTGAAGGTAATATTACAATTTATGCACAATTTGAACCCATTCCACTGATACCACATAACATAACTATAATTCCTGCTTCAAATGGAACAGTTACAGTTGATAAACCAACTGCACTCTTTGATGAATGGGTAGACGTAACAATCATACCTGACAGCGGATATAGGATTAAGGATAATACTATTATAGTGAGAGGGACAGAGCCGGATTCAACATATTATGCTCAATATCCTGTATCAATATTACCGCCCTATAAATCAGGATTTTATATGCCTGATGAAGATGTAACTATTTTAGTAGAATTTGAAGAAAAACCAGAAATCCAGCTGTTTGAAAACAACAAGTTAAACATTCGGATGAGCAAATGGGATATGTGGCTGATTATTCCTCCTGAATATATGTCCCAGGTGTATATTTTATCTCCATATGAAAGATACATTAAGACAGTTATTAAAGATAAAACCGGAAATGTTGTTTTTGAAAATAAGTTAACTGATATATTTAGTTTTGAGAATTATCAGCTCTATAAAACCAATGAAGTATCACCAGGAACTTATACTGCAGAGGTGACAGTAGGTGATTACCAAACACATATTTATCTGGGTAAAACCGAAATAATTTTTGGGGATTACCTGCAGATACAGAATATTCATGCTCCTTCATATGGTCATGCTTTTACTACTGACACCAGGAATTTTACAATAGAAGTAAGGTTAGACCATTTATTTACTGATCTTGATAATATAAAGGCTAAACTTGTTGATAAAAATACAGGGTCGGTAGTTGCGGAACCATTAAACAAAAGGTATATCTACTACGATGCTAAAGACAGGCATAGAGAATCAACTATAAATGAAAACAATAAAGAAACCATGTTATCTTTTGAGTTTACGCTAAGTGATGCTCTGAAAGATGGTAATTTTTACGAGTTAGTTCTTGATTACAGTAAAGAAGTTGTTTTTAACCACTATGCAGATAGAGAGTTTTTTGCTAGCAGCCAGCCAAGAGTGCTTAGCGGAATCATAGAGGATAATGTCATTACCTTAAAGTCAGAATGTATTCCTGAGGGAGAATACACAGTGTTATATTATTCACCGGGTCAGGGCATAGAAATACCTTATACTATGATAGTTGATTCTGAAGGTAATGGAACTATAGATATTAGTATTGATAAGATTAATGAAGACTGGGCAAGTTTCTCTGGAGATATAAACGGCTATTATATAAATTTCTTTGCAAATAGAGAATATAGAGAAGATAAAGAATATCTGTATATTGATATTAGTAATTCTGTTCCATATTACTCACTGCATCCACAAACCGGGCTATGGAGTGAATTTGCGATTCCATTAAGCCAATCAGTATCTTTTGATTTAAATAACTATACTGGGGAAGGGGAAATTAAGCTTTATAGAATTTATAATGATGCAATCGGTCGAAAAGAAGAATTACTTGAAACTATATATGTTTCATCTTTAGAAAATGGAAGAGGCACATTTAGCTATGATGATTTCAATTCATATTATGTTTATGAAATCAGGCTAACAGACCCTGATGATGAAGATGATAAAATAATGGCTAGTGCAAGTTTCATAATGCCTGACTTTCCATTTATTTCAATAGAAATGTATAATGCCCAGGAGTTTTATGGTGATATATTAACAATTCCTCATAATGGGACCGTTAATATCACAGATTTTAGCAAGATTAAGTTCTTTGCATATTCTACAGGTCTTGGGGAAATTGAAGTACCTGTAATAAGCATGGATAATAAAGAAATAAAACTGGATATGACAAATGCACCATCTGGTATATTTAAGATACGTTCAATTTATAAAGGTTATAAGGATGATGAAGACTTTGACATCAGGACTTCCAATGACATGATGTTTTACAAAGTAAATGGTAATTCACCTGTTATCACATCAGCCGGAGTCCAGGACGGAACATACTATGCTGAAGGAATAAGACTTAACAATGCAAGTTCTGCTCAGGTAAAGATATTTAAAATCCTGGAGAATATCCTCATTTATAAAGCACAAGCGGATCTTGTTACCGTTTCGGATAATAGAATGAATATTCCTCAGGATGCTTTCTCAGGGCTTGAAGATGGAAGATATTTAGCCGTATTCATTGTTGACGGAATTGAGCAAGTGTCTCGGGCTTTTGATTATTCGGCACCTGTTGCAACAGAATTTACGGTAACTTTTGTGGATCATGACGGAAGTGTATTAAAAACTGAAGTTGTGCCAAGAGGTGGAAGTGCCACAGCCCCTGCTGTTCCTGAACGTGAAGGTTACACCTTTATTGGATGGGACAAGCCTTTTAATAATGTTGTTTCAGATATTACAGTTACAGCACAATACACACAGAAAAAATACACAGTAACCTTTGATTCAAATGGTGGTTCTAGTGTAGACAGCATTGCAAACGTTCCACATGGTTCCATAATAGAAGAACCTGCGACACCAACAAAAGTTGGATATACATTTGATGGCTGGTATAAAGACCAGGAATTCACTGAAAAGTGGGATTTTGAGACTAACAAAGTAGAATCAGATATAACTTTATATGCTAACTGGATCATAAATAAATACAGTGTAACCTTTGTAGACTTTGATGGTACAGTAATAGATATTCAAACTGTAACTCATGGTGGAAGTGCCACAGCGCCTGCTGATCCAACCCGTGAGGGCTAT
This sequence comes from Clostridiaceae bacterium, assembly GCA_012840395.1. NCBI lineage: Bacteria > Bacillati > Bacillota > Clostridia > Eubacteriales > Clostridiaceae > Clostridiaceae bacterium. The sequence goes on from DULL01000081.1 coordinate 8,030, forward strand.
ACCTTTACCGGATGGGATACAGATTTCACCAATGTTACAGCCGATATCACCGTAAAGGCAACTTATGAGATAAACAGATATACAGTAGCTTTTGATTCAAGAGGTGGAACAAGTATTGAAAGTATTAAAAATGTTCCACATGGCACTACAATATCGCAACCTACTCCACCAACAAAAGAGGGATATGGTTTTGATGGCTGGTATAAGGATGCGGAATTGAAGGAAAAGTGGGATTTTGCTACTGATAAAGTAGTATCAGACATAACCCTGTACGCAAAATGGGTAGAGAACAGTTATACAGTAACCTTTATAAGCTACGACGGCATAGTATTAGATACACAAACTGTTACTCACGGCTCAAATATATCCAAGCCCAATGATCCTACTCGCGAAGGTCACACTTTTGGCGGCTGGTATAAGGATGAAGAATTTACTACAGAATGGAATTTTGAAGTTGATGTAGTAGAATCAGATATAACCTTATATGCAAAATGGACTGTAAACAAATATACAGTAATCTTTGTAGACTGGGATGACACAGTACTTACGACTCAGGAAGTAGAATATGGAAAAGGTGCCACAGCTCCAACAGCACCTGAACGTGAAGGTTACACCTTTAAGGGTTGGGACAAGGAATTTGACAATGTAACCGGAGACATTACTGTAAAAGCAATTTATGAAATAAACAAATATACAGTAACCTTCGTAAACTGGGATGACACGGTACTTGAGACCCAGGAAGTAGAATATGGAAAAGGTGCCACAGCTCCAACAGCACCTGAACGTGAAGGTTACACCTTTAAAGGTTGGGACACAGATTTTAGCAGGGTAACTGGAAATATTACAGTAAAAGCAATATATGAAGCAAATAAACTCTCTGTATACTTTAACTCCATGGGCGGAAGCAGAGTTGATCCCATTACAGAAATTGATTATGGCAGCAAAGTTCCGGAACCTAATCCTCCAACTCGAGAAGGATACGATTTTGCAGGCTGGTATAAGGACTTTGGATTAACCATTCCCTGGAATTTTGAAACTGATGTAATAGAGACTAATATGACTCTCTTCGCAAAATGGGATGCAAAGAGCTACAGTATTACTGTAAGCAGCAGTATCACAGGAGGTACAATTATTGCTCCTGAAACTGCTAAAGAAGGGGAAACTGTTACCTTAACAATTGAACCTGAAGGAAGCAATACATTAAAATCCATCTGGTGGACTGCTGCAGGAGCTTTCGCCAATGAAATAAATATTGTTTCAAATAATAAAGCAGTATTTATAATGCCAGGTAGAGATATAGAAATAAATGCTATATTCAATAAAATGACAGAACTCAATGTATCGGTTAATAAGGCAACATCACCTTATGTTGTTGAAGTATACAGTGTAAATCCGTACTACTATGATTACAGATGGATAACTGACGGTTCACTGGATACAACTTTCACCATACCAGAGGGAACAAATTATTATGTTTATGTAAATATGGGAGAAAATGAAAACTGGTATTGGGAAAGAAAGGCAGTAGATACAACAGTTACTGATACTGTAGCATTTAATATACCTGTTACTTACTCAATTTCTGGCAGGGTAGAATGCACTAATGGAGGCTTAAAAGATGTATATGTATATGCTTCTTCTGATAACAATTATAGAAGTGCATATGTTGACGCAGAAGGAAATTATGTAATCAAGGGGTTGAATCCTGGGACCTACACAGTAGGAATTGAAAGCTGGAACAACAAATATATTGGAGTACTGACCCAAGAAGTAACAATAGCCGGCGAGGACGTGCATGATATTAACTTCTCAATAGCAAAGGGAGCAGACCTGAGAGTCAACCTGTCAAAAACTAATGGTACACCTGCATTTATGGCAT
>DULL01000082.1 GCA_012840395.1 Clostridiaceae bacterium
ATATTACGTACCTCCGTTGTTAGTCTTATTCATTAGGGGTAAGCCCTGCAGATCTTACACCCTGTATTCTAACAGGAGGTACTTCTATTTTCAAAGTTCAGTTTGTTTCATTACAGGAATGCTCCTTATATTTTTTAAGGCTTATTATCTCATAAACCTCTAATACATATTATGTAGAGCAAAAAAATAGGTGAAAGTTTACTGTAATAAATTTTATGAAAATTTTAATTTTATGAAAATTTTGTTTGGTGATTTTTTATGAAAGACAAAGGGAATGAATGAACCAGATTTGCTGCAGGAGCAAATAAAGAAGCTATGCGTTCAATAGAGGAACTATGTATAGGAAGGCTCAAGCCTTCCTGTATTTGTTATTCGTCTCTTTTCCCCATTAATTCAATATTGTCACTTAATTCTATTTTAAAATGTTTTATGCTGTTCTTCAGATTTATACTTATATTGTCATCACAATTATTATGCTGAGTATAATTATCTTTCAAAGAATCATAGCTTACAAAAGTGCTCTCCCACACCTCACAGCCGTCAAATGGATTTGCAGTTCCAAGATAAAGCCGCCCATTTTCTGAAACAAAAAGGTTTCTCAAGCCATAATTGTGAGGGTTACCAAGTCCATTCAGTGTAATTTTTCTCCAGTGAATTCCATCTCTTGAACTATACATATCAAATCCTTTGACAACTTTCTTTTTATCAATATCTAAATCAGACAGAAGCTTTACTAAATCAAGCATAAAGCGAATAAATGCTTCTGATTTGATTAAATCAGGTCTGCTCAAAATAGCAGGAAGATTTGCCCTTAGAAGTGGCAACAACAGTACAAGCCAGTCAAAGGTTCCCAAATAAAAGCGGCCGTTAAATTCTCTTAACTGCCAGCAATAAAGATTGGTAGGACTGCCTGCCCCCGATGGAAGGTTACTTAAAGCTTTACCGCGCTTACCTGTAGTAGGATTAGTAGGTTCAATTGCATTGCCTCCAATAACCAGTTCCCACCTGTCCTGGGTATTGATCCTTATTAAATCAAAAGGCTTAAATGCTTCCGGTCTCAGCCTAGTAGATAACGGGAACATGATAGCTCCCACATATAAGTGATTTTTAAAAGTTCCAAGGGTTAGAGGTGCGATGTTTGTTGCATCTCCTGCTCCTTTGTCAATAACGAGTTTCCATTTGTCAGGTTCTGGCCTGTTTCCAAGGGTTCTCCAAAGTTCAAAGCCTTCGCTTCCTCCTGTAGCAGCATATAAATGTCCGTTAAAGCTGGCCATTGTAACAACTTCCTGGGTAGGATTTTTACTGCTGTCACTACCCGGTGGAGTAACAAGCTCCCAGCCATTTCTTTCAGGGTCAGTGCTAGCATAAATTTTAGCGCTTGGTACATCAGAAGTTTCATCAAGAGCGGCCATATAAAGATATCCTTTATGAATAACCATAGCTCTTGTGGAATTACCCGGAATATTGTCATCAAGTTTTTTCCAGTTAACACCATCTGTGGATTTAAAAATTGCCAACTCAGGGGTAGTTGTAAATGCTCCTGCATAAATAGCTGTTTCTTTAGTCTCTGGACTGGTATAACATATCATGAAGCGAAAGCCTAATACACCTTCAGGAGCCTTGAATACACGTGTCCACCTTGTACCCTCAGAGCCATCTTTTTTATATCTCCATATTTCAGCTCTCATATCAATATTATCCGGCTCAAGTTCTTCAGGAAGTCTGATATTAACTCCGTACATCTGGGAAGCCGTTTAGCGACACTATAAAAAATATTCCGTCCTGTTCCAACATAAAGGTAATCATGCATTTCAGTCATGGACCATGCATAATTGTTCTGTCTTGCATTTGAGCTATTATACTCGTCAAAGCCATTAACCGGTGTTATATTTCTGAACATGTTAAACACAAATATTCACTCCTTGTCAAAATATAATTACTTTACATAATATGCCGACAAGGGTAAATATGTTAACATATTCGATTTTTCTCAGAAATTTTCGAAATCTGTTACTAATACAGACCAAAGGACTTTACTTGATTCTACCGGCTCCGCGAGCCATAGCTATAAGATTCTCACCCGGCATATCCGCCATACCGTGATGTGAGTTTGATACAATATAATCTCCACAGTTTTCAAAAGCTTTAATATTTCGACGAACTTCATGCTCAACTTCTTCAGGTGTAAAATTTATAAGAGTTGTTTGTGCGTCAACGCCCCCATATATTACAAACCGCCCACCGTATTTTCTCGCGAGATTTTCTATATCCATATTGTGTGCACTTGTCTGCACGCCACAATGTGCGCTTATACCTATCTCTATTAAATCCTCATATATGGACTCCACGGCACCGCAAGAATGGAATATAACCTTAAGTCCTGCTTCACGTGCCATACGAACCTGTTTTTCTATGGATGGTTTAAAAAATCTGCGCCACATGTCAGGATGCAGCATTAAGTTTCTTTCAGTTGCAAAATCATCACCGATCCAGTAAAAATCACAATATTTTGCGGCTCCTTTTTCAATTCCTCTACGAAGGACCTCAAGGGCACATTCAGTATGTATCTCAACATAGGCTTCAATAATCTCAGGTGAAGTGTACATTTTACACAGTGCTTCTTCCATCCCAAAATCCATACAGCAGTTAGTAAAAGCAGGCATCCAGAGAGGGCAAAATACTATTGCATGATCAGGATATTGTTCTCTAATAGCAGCAAAATCAGGAATAATACGGTTATCAGGATTGGGGTGGAAAAGCCGTTCCAGTTCCTCAACGCTTTCAACATCTTTTAACAGGTTTACGCTAATGTTGTCAGCAAAATGGTCCCGGCCAGTTTCTCCGCTAGTATATGGTGATTTTGCGAAAGCCCACCTGAAATCACAATCCAGAAAATCAAGAATCTCTGCTGTGGAATAAAGCCCGTATTCTTTTGCAAAGAAGGAATCCAGTTCAGGCCAGGATGTATTCTCCATAAGGTCGAATGCAACTTTATCAACTTCTTTAAAAGCGAAAGTTCTTAAAACCCGTTCTCTGTGGGTCATCATACAGAAATCTCCTCCATTATCACATATAAACCCCTTTGCAAGCAAACTCGCTTCGCACGGAGATTCAGTGGGGGGCTTGCAATCCCCCACTGAACAAAGTTGTTATTATAATTTGCATTAATTCAGCTCCCGCTTATAGAAGCGAAAGACTTCCTGATGCCTGGTTAAATTCAATTATCCTTATGTACTTAAAACTTTCTTTTGTTCATTCATTTATTAGAACTCCTGTAAGATTCCCTCCAGATATACTCTGTGAATTGCTAAATCACTGTCAAGTAAAAGAATATTTGCAAGCTTACCAGGTTCTAATGAACCCACTCTGTCATAAATTCCTACAGCCTTTGCAGGATTTTCAGAAGCCATTTTAACAATTTCCCAGATACTGGCACCAGTATATTTTACATAATTTTTGGCTGCCATTTCCATAGTCAGTTTGCTTCCTGAAAGCCCTCCATTTTGATTGAAATTAAGATCAGGGGCACTTCTTCTTATATCATTTTTTTCAAAGTTCGACTGATCGAAACGTGATATTGTGCAATCAGTAATTAATATTGTTCTTTCAGGACCTATACAACGATATACCATTTTAAGGTTAGCCGGTTTAACATGAATGGCAAGAGAATCACATATTATCTCGGTATATACTCTGTCTCCTACTGATAGAACAGCATCGCAAACAGTATCCTGAATAATTCCTGTTACTCTAACAGATTCATTTCCCAGGTGACAGCCCATAGCATCAAATAAATGCGTTATTACTGTTGCACCTTTATCAATAAATCTATAGATAATCTCCGGTGAAGCACATGTATGTCCAAGTGCCAAAGTAATTCCTTTTGACAGAATAAAGTCAGCATATTCTGAAGCTCCCTCTAATTCCGGAGCTATAGTCCATTGGCGGATATAACCTTTTGCAAGTTCATATATTTCTTTATATTCTGTATGATTTATAGGACGTGACAATTTTGCATTAGATCCAAAATTCGGATTGATATAAGGGCCTTCTAAGTGTATGCCAGCAAGATTGGTTCCCGGCTTTCTGCATGCTTCTAATATAATGCTGATATATTCAAGTGTTTCCTGGTGTGAATAAGTATAGCCCAGACTGGCGCAAACTGATGTGGTTCCTCCCTTCAGATGATAAAGCCGGGCAGTTTCAGGATCCTGAAAAAAATATTTTTCTCCTCCTCCATGGCAATGAATATCCACGTATCCGGGTGCTATGTAAAGTCCCTCAGCATCAACTATCTCTGCCTGTTCCGGGATTTGTGCCTTTCCCTTGCTATCAAGAATCTGAAGAATTTTATCATTATGAGTAATTAAAACCCCATTTTCAATTAATCCATCAGGAGTAATGATAGTACCGTTAATGAAAGCTTTCAAACTAATGCCCCCTGTTTTTATGTTTATTTAATTAGAACTTTATAATTTACTTTTTATTAGCCATTTGCTTATATATATTACATAAGCAATAAGTATTAACAAATTAAGTAAATTTTCTTAACGCTTATATATTATATTTAATCTTGTAATAATACAAGTGCTAATTATATCATTACAGTAATTATATAGTATTTAGAATATATTTATTATAAATAAAGTCACTTTATATTTATTAAATTAAGCGAAGAAGCACTTCTGAATATATACAGAATATTATATTCTATCAGTTTAATATAAATACTCCCGCGAACTGTATCAGCAATTATTTTTATTTATTGCCGGAGTATATAAAGTTAAGCAAATTAAGGAGACCGTTTCAAGTTTTGTGTAAACTCAAAAATCTGAAATAAGATTTTGTTATAGTTACTTAAGGGCAGCGCCGATTTTCATGGTTTCTGCCCTTATCTTCATTATACAGTGAATATTGGGCA